>NZ_JBFAUZ010000004.1:0-219533 GCF_040679555.1 Spirillospora sp. NPDC052242 | reverse complement strand
GGGGGCGCACGTACGAGAGCTTCGGCGAGGACCCCGAACTCGTCACCCGCATGACCACCGCCGTCGAGGGCTACCAGGGCCGCCGCCCGTCCCGCCTCCCGAGCCCGGCCCGGCCGGGAACGACCTCCTGCCCGCGGCGCCGCCCGCCCGCTCCCCCCAGAGCCCTGGCCGGACGGCGCCCGCGGTCAGACCGACGCCGCCGCGATGATCTTCGAGGCGGTCTGCTTCGCGCTGTCGATCGGGATCGCGAACCCGAGGCCGATGCTGCCCGAGCCGCTGCCCGAGGTGAGGATCGCGGTGTTGATCCCGATGACCTGCCCGGACATGTTCACGAGCGCGCCGCCCGAGTTGCCCGGGTTGATCGGCGCGTCCGTCTGGATCGCGTTCTCGATCACCGTCCGCTCCTCCTGGCTGAGCTCCTGCTGCAGGCCCGGCGGCAGCCAGGGCGCCCGCTGCTCGGGCTGGTCGCTCCCCTCGCTGACCTGCCGGCCGAGCGCGCTCACGATCCCCGAGGTCACCGAGCCGTCCAGGCCGAGCGGGCTGCCGATGGCGAGCACCTGGTCGCCGACGGCGAGCCCCTCGGTGGTGCCGAACGAGGCCGGCTTCAGCCCCGAGACGCCCTGCGCCTTCAGGACGGCGATGTCGTTCGTCCGGTCGCCGCCGACGACCCGCGCCTGCGCCGTCCTGCCGTCGCTGAACTTCACCGCGACCTGCTGCGCCCCGTCGACCACGTGCGCGTTCGTGACGATCGTCCCGTCCGCGCTGAGGATCACGCCCGAGCCGCCGCTGCCGCCCGCCCCCGACTGCGCGGTGATCGACACGACGCTCGGCAGGACGGCCGCCGCGACCGCCGACACCGAACCGCTCGCGTTCGACGCGCCCGTGACGGCGGTCGGCGCGGACCGCGCGGGCTCGTCGGTCAGCGCGAGGGCCGCCGCGGCGCCCCCTGCGCCCGCCCCCACGGCGAGCGCCAGCGCGGCCGCGCCCAGCGCGACCGCCCGCCGGATCCCGCCCGGCCGCCGCGCCCCCCGCCCGGGCCCACCCGGCCCCCCGAACACCCCGGACACACCCCGCGCACCGGCCGCGCCGGTCGTCCCGTACGCCCCGGGCACGCCGAACGCCCCGTAAGCACCGGACGCCCCATACGCGCCGTGGGCACTCGCGCCCTGCGTCCCCGCACTTCCGCGGGCCTCGCCGGGCGCCCCGTACGGGCGCGGAGCGGTCGTGCCGGGGGCCGCCCCCGTCCCGTAGCCGGTGGGCGGGTGCGGGGTGCCGTGGGGCGGGGTCTCGTCGGACGGGCCGGTGGACGGCTCGCGGTGCGGGTCCGCGGGCTCGGCGGGCGTTCCGGGCACGCCTCCGTGCGGGTGGAAGTCGGGTCGTTCTGGCTCCGACGGGTGCGTGCGTTCGCCGCTCATGTCATCCCCCTCGTGGTGTCTCGTCCATGAGCCTGCGTCGCGGATCTGCATCCGGGCTGCATCCGACCTGAAAGGTTCCTGAACGCCCGCCGCACGAAAAAACCGCGGCCGAGGGGGACGTGCGGCGGTTCGTCCCCCGTCGGCCGCGGTGGCGCGAGGCTGGCCAGGGCGCGGGACCCCCGCTCCCCGCCGGGACCGGGCGCGCCCTGTGCCCTCACTCAACCGCACCTACCTGAGCGTTCGCTGAACGCCGGCTCCCGATGTCCCGTGCGTGCCCGCCGCGCCGCGACACCGCGGCCGCGGCGAGGAGGCCGCCCACCGCGACGCCCGCGAACACCGCGAAGGCGAGCGGGTAGCCGTCGTCGGGCGGGGCCGCGTCGAGCAGCGCGGTCGCGGCCTGCGCGCCGATCGCGCCGCCGACCGTGCGGACGATCGTGTTGACGCCGGTCGCCGTGCCGATCCGGGCGGGATCGGCGGCCTGGACGACGAGGTTGCCGATCGCGGCGAACGCGAGCCCGTAGCCGAGGCCGATGAGCGCGCCCGCGGCGTAGAACTGCCAGAGCGCCGCGTGCGCGAGGGCGAGCAGGACGAGCGCGCCGATGGCGCACGCCGTCCCGGCGAGCAGCGCGGCGCGGTGGCCGAGCCGGGCGGCGGCCGGTCCGCCGCCGAGCATCAGCGCGGCGACCGGCAGCATGACGAGCCCGGACGCCGAGCCGGACAGGCCGAAACCCGGGTCGGGCGCCTGGACGAACCGGGGCACGAGGGTGATCGCGCCGAACATCGCCGCGGCGATCAGCAGGGTCGCGGCGTTCGCGGCGAGCGGGGTGCGGGCCCGCAGGCCGCGCAGGTCGACGAGGGGTTCGCGGATCCGCAGTTCGGCGACGGTGAACGCGGCGAGGAGGGCGGCCGCGCCGCCGAACAGCGCGATGATCTGCGGGGGCTCCCAGGCGCGGCTCTGGCCGATGCCGAGCAGCAGGCACACGAGGGTTCCGGAGAGCAGGACGGCCCCGATCGGGTCGATCCGTCCCGGGGTGCCCGCCGGGCCCGCCGGGAGCCGCAGCGCGAGGGCGAGCGCCGCGCCGGCGAGGACGAGCGTCAGCCAGAACGGCCACGCGGTGCCGAGCACGTCCACGACCGGCCCGGCGACGACCATGCCGGCCGAGCCGCCGATGCCGAACATGGTGCTGATCAGCGCGATCGCGCCGGGCGCCCGGTGGCCGGGCACCGCGGACCGGACGATCCCGAACGCGAGCGGGAACACGCCCGCGCTCGTCCCCTGCAGGGCGCGCCCCGCCACCAGCCAGCCGAGCGAGTGCGCCGCCGCGGCCAGCGCCGCGACGAGGGACCCGGCGGCGAACAGCAGCAGGCAGCCGAGGAGGACGCGGCGGTGCCCGTGCAGGTCGCCGAGCCGTCCGGCGATCGGGGTGACGACCGCCCCGGCCAGCATGAACGCCGTCAGCGTCCAGGTGACGCCGCCGGGCGTCGCGTGCAGTTCGGCCCGCAGGGCGGGCAGTGCCGCGATGACGATCGTCTGCGCGAGCGCGGCCGCGAACGCGGCGACCGTCAGCGCGGGGACGGCGTTCCTTGCGGGCCTTCCGGGCATGGCGCCCTCCTCTCGAATTAGGTAAGGCGAACCTAAATCTTGCGGACAGGTGTCCGCAAGATGTTCGGCTACGGTGCTGCGCATGTCGTCGACCACCGGCCGCCGCGCCTGGGGGAGCATCAGCCGGGACGAGATCGTCGCCGCGGCGGTCGGCATCGTCCGCCGCGACGGCGTCGGCGCCCTCACCGTCCGCGGCCTCGCCGCCGACCTCGGCGTCTCCCGCATGGCGATCTACCGGCACGTCGCCGACAAGGACGAACTCGTCGCGGCCGTCCTCGACGCGATCGCCGCGCACGACGTCGTCCCGTCCGACATCGGCACCGGCCCCTGGCCGGACCGGCTCCGCCGCGTCGCCGACGGGATGCGCCGCGAACTCGGCGCCTACCCCGGGATGATCGACGCGCTCGTCGCGCACGGCGGCCACGGACCCGGCGCGCTGCGGCTCGTCGAGACGATCCTGGAGATCCTCGCCGACGCCGGCCTCGACGAGCGCGCCGCCGTCCGCTACTACCTGGTGTTCGTCGACCTCGTCATGGGGCGGCTGCACCGCGAGGTGCACGGCGACCCCGTCGCCCGGCACCGCGACGCCAGCCTCGACCTCCCCGCGGAGGCCCGCGCCGGGCTGCCCCGGCTCCGCGCCGCCGAGCCGCACCTGCGGGCCGTCACGGGCGAGGACGTCCGCCGCGCCGAACTCGACATGTTCGTCCTCGCCGTCGAGACGGAGGCGGCGCGGGGCTGACGCTCACCGCATTCCCCGGGAACGTTCAGGGAGCATTCAGCTTCGGATGGGAACCTCTACCGTGATGGTGGAGGGAGCTGTGTCAGTGGTTGAACGGACGGGCGCGAACGGCGGCCGGACGCCCGAGGCGACCCTGCTCGTCGTCGAGGACGAGCCGAACATCCTCGAGCTGCTCGCCGGGAGCCTGCGGTTCACCGGGTTCGAGGTGGTGACGGCGACGAACGGGGCGGACGCGGTGCAGTCGGCGCGGCGGCACCGGCCCGACCTGATCGTCCTCGACGTGATGCTGCCCGACATCGACGGGTTCGACGTCGCGCGCCGGCTGCGGTCCGGGGGCGACCACACGCCCGTCCTGTTCCTCACGGCCCGCGACGCCGTGCAGGACCGCATCAAGGGACTCACGATCGGCGGCGACGACTACGTCACCAAGCCGTTCAGCCTGGAGGAGGTCATCGCCCGCATCCGGGCGGTGCTGCGGCGGTTCCGCGGCGGGACCGCCGAACCCCCGCCGCGCCTGGTGTTCGCCGACATCGAGCTCGACGAGGACAGCCACGAGGTGTGGCGGAACGGCCGCGCCATCCAGCTCTCGCCGACCGAGTTCAAGCTGCTGCGCTACTTCATGGCGAACGCCGGGCGGGTCGTGTCCAAGGCGCAGATCCTCGACCACGTGTGGAACTACGACTTCCAGGGCGACGCGGGGATCGTCGAGTCGTACGTGTCCGCACTCCGCCGCAAGGTCGACAACGTCGAGCCGCGACTGATCCACACCCTGCGGGGCGTGGGCTACGTGCTGCGCGAGCCCCCGAAGACGGGATGACCGCCGCGCCGCCCGGCGGGCCCGCGCCGCCGGGCCCGTACGGCGCGTACCCGGCGTACCCGCCCGGACGGCGGTCGTTCACCGGGCTCGGGCGCCTCTGGGGACGGACGTCGCTGCGCGTCAAGCTGATCGCGGGGATGATGGTGCTCGTCACCCTCGGGATGACCGTGATGGCCGTCGCGGGCGCGTCCGTCCTGCGGCAGTACCTGGTGAACCGCGCCGACGAGCAGCTGTACAGCTCGGTGGACCGTACCATCGAGCAGATCCGGCCGTACCTGGAGCAGGGCGTGCGGCCCATCGAGCTGCGGATCCCCAGCGAGACGTACGGGGAGATCCGCACGACCGGCAACCGGGTCGTGGACCGCAGCACCGCGCTCGACGAGCGCGGCTACCCGCGGCTGCCCGCCGACCTGTCCGGGCGGCTGGACGAGCCGTTCACCGTGCCGGGCGCGGGCGGTTCGGGCTCGCCGTGGCGGGTGCTCGCGGCCCCGATCCCGGGCGGCGGCACGCTCGTCCTCGGCACCAGCATGGCGCAGATCGAGCAGACCGTCCGGCGGCTCGTCGCGATCGACCTGATCGTCGGGCTGTCCGTGCTCGCGGTGCTCGTGGGCCTCGGGGCGTGGGTCGTCCGGGCGGCGCTGCGGCCGCTGTCGGCGATCGAGGCGACGGCGGGGGCGATCGCCGCCGGGAACCTGTCGCGGCGGGTCCCCGAGGCCGACCGGCGCACCGAGATGGGACGGCTCGGACGGTCGCTGAACAGCATGCTCGCGCAGATCGAGGCGGCGTTCCGGGCCCGCGCCGAGTCGGAGGCGGCGGCCCGCCGGTCCGAGGAGTCGGCGCGCCGGTCGGAGGAGTCCGCGCGCCGCTCGGAGGAGCGGATGCGGCGGTTCATCGCCGACGCCAGCCACGAGCTGCGCACCCCGCTCACCGCCATCCGCGGGTTCGCCGAGTTCTACCGGCAGGGCGCCGCCCGCAGCCCCGAGGAGCTGGGCCGGCTGATCGGCCGCATCGAGGACACCGCCGCCCGCATGGGCCTGCTCGTCGAGGACCTCCTCCTGCTCGCCCGGCTCGACCGGCAGCGCCCCATCGAGCGCCGCCCCGTCGACCTGCTCGCCGTCGCCGCCGACACCGTCCAGGAGACCCGCGTGCTCGCCCCGGACCGGCCCGTCCAGCTGCGGGTCGCCGGCGGCATGGCCTACCAGGTCCGGGGGGACGAGCCGCGGCTGCGGCAGGTGCTCGGGAACCTGCTGACGAACGCGCTCTCGCACACGCCCGAGGGGACGCCCGTCGAGGTGCGGCTGACGTCCGGGACCCTGCACGGCGCGCCCGCGGCCGTCGTCGAGGTCGCCGACGAGGGGCCGGGCCTCTCGCCGGAGGCGCGGGAACGCGTTTTCGAGCGCTTCTACCGGGCGGACGCGTCCCGCTCCCGGGAGGACGGCGGCACCGGCCTCGGCCTCGCGATCGTCGCGGCCCTCGTCGCCGCGCACGACGGCGTCGTCGAGGTCGACTCGACGCCGGGCGAGGGCGCCGTCTTCCGCGTCGTCATCCCGCTGGACACCGACTAGCGCGGCGGGCGGCTCCGCAATCCGTGCGGGTCGAGCAGCGACGCCGTCACGCCCGCGACGACCAGCCCCAGCGACATCAGCACCGCCTCGTGCAGCACCATGCCGGTGACGAGCATCGCGAGCGCCGCCGCCAGCAGCACCCAGAGCAGCGGCCGCCCGCGCCACCACGGGCCGCGCCGCTCCGCCGTCCCGGCCGCCTCGCCGTACTCCGCCATGGCCGCCCTCCGAGGTTCCGCGTGTCCTTTCATTGGACGCGCGGAACCGGGCGGGCGCCATCGGTGCGAGGACCCATTTCCGTGTCCGGCGACCCCCACTTTCGGAGGATGTCGCCGCGCAGGGGCCTGGGGGGTCAGCCGCGCAGGGCGCGGATGGCGCGCATCGCCTCGCGGCGGGCGTCGCCCGACAGGACGTCGATGTAGACGCCCCCGTTCAGGTGCCCGCACTCGTGCTGCAGGCAGCGGGCGAAGTACCCCGTCCCCTCGACGCGGACCGGGGCGCCCTTCACGTCGACGCCCTCGACGACCGCGTGCGAGAACCGGGGGGTGTCGAACCGCAGGTCGGGCACGCTCAGGCAGCCCTCCGACTCGACGAGCGTGTCACCGTCGGCGACCGTCAGGACCGGGTTGACGACGTGCCCGACGTGGCGGCGGCCCCGGTCGTCGTCGCAGTCGTAGACGAACACGCGAAGGCCGACCCCCACCTGGTTGGCCGCCACCCCGGCGCCGTTCTCGGCGTACATGGTGGCGAACATGTCGTCGACGAGGCGTTCGAGGGAGGCGTCGAAGGTCCGCACCGGGTCGCACTCGGTCCGCAGCACCGGATCCCCGAGGAGCCGGATCGGGCGCGGAGTCCCCTTGCGCGTGGTGGTTCGCTTGCTCACCGGAAGATCCTATAAAACGCGCGGCGGTGCGCCCGGCCGCCGCCGGACGCACCGCACGCTCGTCGCCGAGGGGTCTCAGGCGGGGTCGATCGGGCCGCGCGGCGGCACCGGGCCGGGTCCCGCGGCGGACGGGCCGGGCTCCGCGGCCGGACGCGCGTGCTTCGCGACCGGCGGCACCGGGACGTCGGCCGCCTCGGGCCCGAGCTTGTGCACCGCGGGCTGCGGCTTCGCCGGGGAAGGCTGGGCGGACGCCGACGCGGACGGCACGTCGGGCGCGGACGGGCCCCCCGGCGCGGACGGGCTCGCGGGCGTGGACGGGCTCGCGGGTGCGGGCGGCACCGGCTTGGCGGCGGCCGGCGGCGCCTCGGGCGCCGCCGGGGCGGCGGGCGCGGGACGCGGCTTCGGCTCGGCGGCCGGCGCGTCGGCGGGCTTGGCCGCCTTGCCCGCGACGGCGGTCGGGGCCTGCTTGCGCGGCGCGGACGACTGCTTGACGGCGTCCTCGACCATCTTCTCCAGCGGCCCCGCCTCGTTCTCGGCGGTCAGCAGCCGGTGCAGGGTCTCGCTGATCTCGGTGAGCCGCTGCAGCGCCTGCGTGTGGTTCTTGGTCAGCGCGTTGAGCCGCTGCGTGGCGCCCTCGTTGATGACCCCGGCGCGCCGCTCGGCGGTGGTGAGGGTGCGCTCCGCCTCGACCCGCGCGGTCGTCACCGTCTGCTCGGCCTCCTGCTGGGCCGACGACAGCACCCGGTCGGCCTCCTTCTCGGCCGACCCAAGCACCTGCTCGGCCTTCTGCTGCGCGTTCGCGAGGTTCTTCTCGGCGTTCCCGCGAGCGTCGTCGATGATCCGCTTGGACTCGTGCTCGGCGTCCCTGCGGATCTCCTCCCCCTTGGCCTCCGCCTGGGCGATCTTGTCCTGCGCCTCGTCCTCGGCGAGATTGATGATCTGCCGGAGCCGGTCGGACAGGTCGTCCCCGGTCGGCTTGCGCGCCTCGCGCAGCTCGGCCATCTCGCGGCGGATGCGCTCGGCGTCGTCCTGCGCCCGGGCCAGCCGCGCCTCGAGCTCGCGGTGCTTCTGATGGGCGCGGGCGATGTAGTCGTCGACCTGGCGGCGGTTGTAGCCGCGCATGACGATCTCGAATTGCTCGTCTTTGAGGAGATTCGGCAGGATTTCGGCTTCGTTGCTCATGGTGCCTTGGGGGGTCGTTGGCGGGGGTATCACCCCGTCAGGGTCGGATGCATCCTCACCCGCCGGTAGAGCGGGCCCGCGGTGGAAACGTCAGGTTCGACTCTCGTCCGGTACCACGGGTGCGCGCAACCGGAACGCCGCTCTTGCTGCCGTTTCTTCACCCGAGTAGGCCCGACAAACTATCCGATCTCGGGAGAATTCTCGCCTACCGTGAGCCCGTGTCGCGAGGCCCGTCCACAGCCCTGTGGACGGCGCCGCCTAGCATCGGGCCCCATGAACTACGTGGGATCGCTGGGGACGGACCGTCCGGACATCCACCCGGACGCGTGGGTGGCGCCCGGGGCCGTCGTCGTCGGACGGGTGAAGCTGGGGCGCGCGGCGAACGTCTGGTACGGGTCCGTGCTGCGCGGCGACGACGAGGAGATCATCGTCGGCGACGAATGCAACATCCAGGACCTCTGCTGCCTGCACGCCGATCCCGGCATGCCGGCCGTCCTCGAGGACCGGGTCAGCCTCGGCCACAAGGCGATGGTGCACGGCGCCCACGTCGAGACCGGCTCGCTGATCGGCATCGGCGCGATCGTCCTGAACGGCGCCCGCATCGGCGCGGGCACCCTCGTCGCCGCCGGGGCCCTCGTGCCGCCCGGCAAGACGATCCCGTCCGGGGTGCTCGTCGCGGGGACGCCCGGCAAGGTCGTCCGCGAACTCCGCGACGACGACCGGCTCGTCCTCGAACACACGCCCGACATCTACGTCCGCAAGGCGGAGCAGCACCGCACCACCGCCACCTGGACCGAGTGACCCGCCCCCGCCCGGCTGACTACGATGACGGGCGTGGTGTGGGGACCGGGCTATGGCAGTGCTCCGCCGCCCAGCCCCCGGCGGGGGCCTGATCCGTTCGCGGAGGCCGAGCGCGACACGCGGGCGATGGTGGCCGCGGCATGGTGGCCGTCGGCGCCGCCGCAGCAGCGGCAGCACTCGATCGGCGGGCGCATGCTCGTGCTGCCCGACGGGACGTGGTGGCTGTTCGGCGCCTGGGCGCGCTGGTACCGGCTGCACCCGTCCGACGGGCAGTGGTACCTGTGCCCGCCGCCGCGCACCCCCGCCGTCCGGATGGCCGCGCGGCCCGCGCAGCAGGGCGGCGGGCGCGTCCCCGACCTGCCCCCGCACGTCGTCCCCGCCGGGCCCGACTTCTCCTACGACCCGCCCGCCGGGCTCCCGTTCGTCGGCCACGGCTTCGCGACCGACCTGACGTCCCGCGTCGCCGCGACCGTCCAGTCCGCCGCCGCGCTGACCGCGGCCGAGTACCCGCACTGGTGGTCGCAGTTCACGCCCGAGACGCCGTCCACGGTCGTCGCCGCGTGGGGCGTCATGCTGTGGTGCGCGCCCGCGCCCGCCTTCGACTCCCGGCTCGACGCGCAGATGCTCGACCTGTGGAAGCCCTACCGGGCCGTCCCGCTGCCCGACGTCGACGGCCCCCGCTGGCTCACCCCGCCCACCCTCGAAGCCCTCGTCGGCCTGTACGCCGAACGGCTCCGCGCGAGCCGCGTGGACGCCGCCGTCGTCGTCCTGCGCACCATGTGGGCCGTCGCGAACGCCCTGCGCGAGGACGTCCGGTTCCAGACCCGGGCCGACGCGCTGCTCGCGATCCTCGGCACCACCCTCGCGAACCCGACCGTCGACTACGACGCGCTCCCGTACGGCGACCAGGCGATCGCCCAGCAGTGGCTCACCCGCTGCCCGCCGAACCTCGTGCCCGCGCTGCGCAACGAGAGCTCGCCCGGCGACGACCTGCGGCACGCGTTCTACACGCTGTCCGAGGTCATCGCCGACCTCTCCGGCGACCCCGCCGACCCCGCGTACATCGAGCCCCGCCTCGTCGCCGCCGCGCTGCTCGCCGCCGACCTCGCCGTCGTCCGGCGCGACGTCGCGGGCTCGATCGTCCCCTGGCTGGACCCGGAGATCCGCTACACGGTGCAGGCCGTCACCGACCAGCAGGGTCACCCGCTGCGCCGGCTGTGGCCGGACGACATGCGCCTCCCCGAACCCCTCCGGTCCGCCGCCGGATCCGGGCCCGGCGCCGAGACCCTCCTCGCCGCCATGTACGAGGTCGACCTCGCCTGGTGCCGCCTCGGCGGCATGCCCGCCCGTCCCCGCGGCTTCCCCGTCCCCACGGCCGTCGTCGCAGGGATCATCGGCCGCAACCGGGCCCGCGCCACCGCGCAGTCGCCCACCCACACCTCCACCCCGCGCCCCGCGATGCCGCCCCCCGCGTCCGCGATGCAGAGCCAGCCCGGCCTCGCCCCCGGCGCCGCCCCCGTCCCCCCGGCCCCCGCCCAGCCCGACCGCCCGTTCGTCCAGCCCCCGGCCGGACGCGCCTGGGAGGGCCCCGCGGAGGACCGCGACGACGCCGCACCCCCGTACACCGAACTCGGCTTCGGGCCGTCCGCCGTCCCCCCGCCCGGCGCCGGCCCCGCCGCCCCCGGCGGCTGGTCGACCCCGAACGAGAACCCGAACGTCCCACCCCCGCGCGGCGCCCGAACCCCACCCCCCGCCGCCGCTTGGAGCCCGTCCGACGCACCCGCGATGCCGTCCCCCGGCCCGGACGGCCCCGGCGCCGCTTGGGGCCCGGGTGATGCGGCCGCGGCCGCGTCCGGGATGCCGGGTGTTCCGCCGGGCGCCGGGCCGGACGGCCGCGGCACCGGGCGCGGCGCGAGTGGTGGCGGCGCGGCGGCGGCCGTGGCGCCGGGCGTCGGCTCGGACGGGCCTGGGGCCGGTTGGGGCCCGGGTGATGCGGCTGCGGCTTCCGGGATGCCGGGTGTTCCGCCGGGTGCCGGGCCGGACGGGCGCGGTGCGGGTGGTATGGGTGCGGCGGCGGGGGTGTCCGCCGGGGACGTCGAGACCGTGGGGGACGGGCCGGGGGAGTCGGTCGCGCCGCCGTACACCGAGTTGGGCTTCCAGCCGTCCGGTGCGGCGATGCCGGGGGCGCAGCCTCCGCCGCCGGGGCCGGGACGGCCGGGCGGGGCCGCCGGGGGGCCGCAGGGGCCCGGGTGGCCCGGGGAGGACGCGGCCGCGGTGCAGAGTGCTCAGCCCGGATGGGGCTCGGGCGGTGCGGGTGCGGCGCGGGGGCCCGCGTGGCCCGGGGAGGACGCGGGCGGGGACGAGGCGGGCGGGTCGGCCGCGCCGCCGTACACCGAGCTGGGGTTCCGGCCGTCCGGTGCGGCCTCGGGACCGGCGGGGCGGCACCCGTGGCCCGGCGAGGAGCCGGGGGGCGCGCAGCCTCCGCCGCCCGGGACCGGGTGGCCCGGGGAGGACGCGGACGCCCCGCGCGGCGGGCCCGCGGGCCCGGACGCGCCGGGCATCGGGTGGCCCGGGGAGGACGACGCGAACGCCGCGCCGCCGTACGCGCGGCTCGGGCACGGCCCGCCGGTGCCGCCGGTCCCGCAGGGGCAGCCGGGCGGGTTCGACCCGCACTCGACCCGCGTGGAAGGCGGGCCGGGCGCGCCGCCGCGGCCGCCGGGGACCCGGGTGCTCGGGCCCGGCGACATGGACGACGACGCCACGGCGCCCGACGCCGGGGATCCGGGCACGCGGGTCATGTCGGAGACGATGGTCGGGAACTTCGACTTCCTGGACGACACGCCGTCCCCCGAGACGCCGGTGCACGAGATCCCGCCGCCGCGCGATCGGAGCGAGCGGCGCGCGATGGAGCGGTTCGGCATCGGGTACGTGTCGGGCGGCCACGACACGGCGGTGCTGCTCGACGAGCTGCGGCGGCAGGCGGTGGAGCTGACGGCCCCCGCGGGCGCGGGCTTCGAGGAGACCCGGGTGGACGGGGCGCCGAGCTCGATCCGGTCGGGGACGCCGGGCGTCCTGCTGGTGGGGGCTCCGCACTCGGGGCAGCGGCGGCTCGCGCGGTTGATCGCGCTGACGCTGCGGGACGGCGGGCTCGGGGACGGGACGGTCCGGGCGCACGACGCCGAGGACGTGCGGGACGCGCCGGACGAGCGGATCGGGGAGCTCCTCGCGCAGCCGGGGCCGACGATCCTGTTCGAGCGGCTCGGGGCGGCGATCGCCGAGGCGGCGGATCCGCACGCGGCGGCGGGGGCGGTGCGGCGGGCGCGCCGGGACCCGGTGAACACGACGCCGGTGGTGGCGACGTGCGAGCCCCGTGCGTACAAGCGCCTGCTGCAGGATCATCCGAAGCTGGTGCAGGCGTTCCGGGTGCACCGGATGCCGGACTTCGCGGACGTCGACAACCGGCTGACGCTGCTGCACCTGCTGGCGGAGGAGCGGCGGGTGACGGTCGGGGCGGAGGCGCTCGAGCGGGCGCGGGCCGATCTGGAGCGGCTGCGCGGGCCGGGTGACCTCGTGAACGCGCGGCTCGTCGAGGCGTACCTGGACCAGGCGTGCCGCCGCAACATGCAGCGGGCGGGCGCGTCGCACGACCGGCTCGTCCTGACGCCGGACGATCTGGCGGGGGTAGCGGAGGGCATCGAGCCGGCGCTGCGGCCGCCGGGGGACATCGGCGTCCACCTGGCGCGGCTGGACGAGCTGACGGGCCTCGCGGACGTGAAGGCGGCGGTGCGGGAGCTCGCGGAGGAGGCGCAGGTCGCGGCGGACCGGGCGCGGCACGGGGTGCCGACGCCGGCCGCGCGGAACCTGCTGTTCGTGGGGCCGTCCGGGACGGGCAAGACGACGGTCGCGGGCCTGCTCGGCGGCATCTACGCGGCGCTGGGCCGGCTCGGGTCGGGGCACGTGGTCGGGTGCCGTCCGGTGCATCTGGCGGGACGGGACGAGGCGGACGTGCGGCGCCGCGTGACCGGGATGGTGGAGCAGGCGCTCGGGGGCGTGCTGCTGATCCAGGAGTCGCACCTGCTGGGGCGGGTCCCGGCGGTGGTGCGGGAGCTGCTGCGGGAGATGGCGGAGCGGCGGGGCCGGTTCCTGGTGGTGTGCTCGGGGCCGAAGGACGAGACGGAGCGGTTCCTCGCGGGCCATCCGGCGTTCCGCGCGGAGTTCGGCCGGACGCTGGAGTTCACCGGGATGGGCGACCGCGACCTGATGCGGCTGTTCCAGTCGTACGCCGAACGCGACCTGTACATGCTCGACGAGGAGCTGAAGGTCGAGGTGCTGACGCGGCTGGAGCGGATGCGGGACGATCCCGCGTTCGCCTACGCGCGGACGGTGCGGGCGCTGTTCGAGCAGACGGTGGCGCGGCAGGCGGCGCGGCTGGCGGGCGCGGACGTGAACGCGGCGACGGTGTCGCGGCTGACCGCGCGGGACCTGCCGGAGTCGCCGCTGGAGCAGATGATGGGCGATTTCCGGCACGGGTGAACCGGGTGAGCCGGTCGGCCGGCGCGAGCTCGTGGTGCCCGCTGCGCATCATGCGGGGGTCACCCGGGAAGACCACCGGGGGGAGTGGCCCTCGAATGGCCCTCTTGGGTCATGTGCGTCGCGGGGCCGCCCGCGTAGCCTCGAACGCGGGGTGTGGGGAACGAAAACGGGAGGTGGACGCGGTGCGCCGGCACGACCTCGATCTGCGCGTCCACGACCGCGTTGCGCTGGACGAGATCGAACTCTATGCCGAGATGCTGAGCGCGGTGGCGGCGGCGAAGGAGCCGCTGACCAACGCCGAGATCGACATGGTGCTCGGGCTTGGTCCCGGCGACGCCGGTCGTCGCGAGCTGACACCGCAGGATTGACGAACACTACGGTCGGTGACCGGGGACGTCCGCGAGGGACGTCCCCGGTCTCTTTTTTCGGCGGCGACGCGCCCGGCGCGCAGGTCCGCGCGCGCCGCGCCAGCGGGCCGTCCGGGGCGGGCGCCCGGACCGTCGGGCGGGGTGCGGCCCGGGGCGCATGTGGCGGCTGTAACCAATGTCACCTCGGCTTTCGCGGGGTCGTGCCGCGTGCCGCCCCGCGACGCCGGAGCCTCTGCGGGTAAACGCCGTTCGGGGCATCCCGGCGGGTATGCGACGCGCGGTCTAGGGCAGTCTTGTAGGGGAGAGGGTTGGGGAACAACAGCCGAAGCTGGGGCAAAGGTTCTTTTTACGGCTGGTTGCGCCTACGATCCTCTGCGGACTGTTCCGGCACATCAGGAGAACGACGTGCGCTTGCGTCTCACGCCGCGTGAGGACAGCTTCTACGACATGTTCGCCGACTCGGCGAACAACCTGGTCACCGGCGCCAGGCTGCTCGTGGAGCTCATCAGCGACGGCGCCGACCGGCCGGCGATCGCGGAGAAGATGCGCGCATGCGAGCACGCGTGCGACGAATCGACTCACGCGATCATGCGCCGGCTCAACGAAACGTTCATCACCCCGTTCGACCGGGAGGACATCTACCGGCTGGCCTCCACGCTCGACGACGTGATGGACGAGATGGAAGAGGCCGCGGACCTCGTCGTGCTCTACAAGATCGACGAGTTCCCCAAGGAGATCGTCCACATGGTCGAGGTCCTGGAGCGCGCCGCGGAGCTCACCGCCGAGGCGATGCCGCGGCTGCGGTCGATGAAGGAGCTCAACGAGTACTGGATCGAGATCAACCGGCTGGAGAACCAGGGCGACCAGGTCTACCGCAAGCTGCTGGCGCACCTGTTCAACAACGGCGGTCACGACACCCTGATGGTCATGAAGATGAAGCAGGTCATCGACCGGCTCGAGGAGGCCGCGGACGCCTTCGAGCACGTGGCCAACACGGTCGAGACCATCGCGGTCAAGGAATCATGAGCGCTGCGGACGGGCCGCCCGGCCGCGGTGGTCATACCGGCCGGGACGTCGGGGGGAAGGTCGGCGCGGTGCTGACCGAGCCGACGCCGCCGAGCGGCGAGCCGTCGCTGGCGCAGCAGGCGCGGCGGGGGCCGGACCGGTTCTGGCCGCTGCTCGGCATCGGCCTGCTGGCCGTGATCATCTCGGGCGCGGTGGGCCTCCAGTCGGAGGCGCAGACGGCCGTCCTCATCGTGGTCGTGCTGATCGCGCTGGTCTTCGACTACACCAACGGGTTCCACGACGCGGCCAACGCGATCGCCACGTCCGTGTCGACGCGGGCGCTGACGCCCCGCGCGGCGCTGCTGATGGCGGCGGTCATGAACCTGGTCGGCGCGCTGCTCGGCGTCGAGGTCGCCAAGACCGTCAGCGAGGTGATCACGCCGCCGGAGGGCCTGCACGGCCTGACGGTCGTCGCCGCGGGCGTGCTGGGCGCGATCACCTGGAACATGATCACCTGGTACTTCGGGCTGCCGTCGTCGTCCTCGCACGCGCTGATCGGCGGCGTGGTCGGCGCGGGCGTCGCGTCGGCGTCCGCGGTCAGCTGGGGCACGGTCGTGGACAAGGTCGCGCTCCCGATGGTGATCTCCCCGGTGGCCGGGTTCGGGCTGACGTACCTGGTCATGGTCGCGATCCTGTGGATCTTCCGGCGGGCCAACCCGGGACGGATCGGGCGCCGGTTCCGCATCGCGCAGTCGCTGTCGGCGGCGTCCATGGCCCTCGGGCACGGCCTGCAGGACGCGCAGAAGACGATGGGCATCATCGTCCTCGCGCTGGTCACCACCGGGCACTCGGACGGGAACAGCGTGCCGCTGTGGGTCATCCTGGCCTGTGCGGGCGCGCTGTCGCTCGGCACGTACGCGGGCGGCTGGCGGATCATGCGGACGCTGGGCCGCAAGGTGATCGAGCTGGACCCGCCCAAGGGGTTCGCCGCGGAATCGACCGCTTCGGTGATCCTCTACGCGACCGCCTACATCTGGCACGCTCCAATCTCGACGACGCACACGATCACGTCCTGCATCATGGGTGCGGGCGCGACGAAGCGGCTGTCGGCCGTCCGGTGGGGCGTGGCCGGGAACATCGTCACGGCGTGGATCCTGACGATGCCCGCGGCGGCCTTGGTGGCGGCCGTCGTTTACTGGATCGTGCACCTGTTCGGTGCCTGATCTGAGGCCGGCCGTCCGGTGCGATCTCCCGGCCGGTCCGCCGCCCGGTGCGGAGGACGGTGGGCCGGCTCGGGGCGAATAGGGTGAGGACGTGAGTGAACTGCGAGCGCGCGCGACGCTGGGGAAGGACGAGATCGCCGGGGCGCTGGCGGTCGCCGAGGCGGCCGCCGCGGCCGACGGGGTCGGCGCGCTGTCGGAGCACTCGACGCTCGCCCTGAAGGCCGGACGTCCCGGCCTGCTCGCCGTCGCGGACGGCGCGGTCGTCGGCTACGCCCGGCTCGACCCGGCGGACGGCGGCGAGCCCGCGTCCGGCGAGCTCGTCGTGCACCCCGGCCACCGGCGCCGCGGCCACGGGCGGGCGCTGCTGCGCGCCCTGGCGAAGGAGGCGGGCGGCCCGCTGCGCGTGTGGGCGCACGGCGACCTGCCCGCCGCCGCCGCGCTGGCGCGCGCCGAGGGGCTCGACCGCGCCCGCGCCCTGTTCCAGATGCGGCGCCCCGCCGCCGACCCCCTCCCCGCCGTCGCGGCCGCCGAGGGCGTCGCGCTGCGCGCGTTCCGTCCCGGCGAGGACGAGGACGCGTGGCTGCGGGTGAACGCGCGCGCGTTCGCCGACCACCCCGAGCAGGGCGCCTGGACGATCGAGGACGTGCGCGACCGCGAGGCCGAGGCGTGGTTCGACCCTGCGGGCTTCTTCCTCGCCGAGCGCGACGGCCGCCTCGTCGGCTTCCACTGGACGAAGGTGCACCCCGGCGGCATCGGCGAGGTGTACGTCGTGGGCGTCGACCCGGACGCGCAGGGCCTCGGCCTCGGCCGCACGCTGACGCTCGCGGGCCTGCACCACCTGCGCGACCTGGGGCTCGACCAGCTGATGCTGTACGTCGACGAGTCGAACACCGCGGCCGTCCGGCTCTACGACTCGCTCGGCTTCACGAAGTACGCCGTCGACGTCATGTACGCGACCACCGCCTGACCGGCTCTCCGCGGGCGCCCCGGATCCGGAGCGTTTCGTCCGAAGACGGTAGCCATACCCGGTTTGGCGCCGGATGACCCATCTCGTGTGGTCTCCGCAAGGGCGCATGCCCAGGAGTCCTTTACTGGACCGTGGGTGTTCTGAGCAGCGCTGTTAACCGTAAAGCCATCGCAAATCGGGGCATTCTTCGCAACCATGCCCGGCGTCGTTCACCGTCCGTTCACCCGGAGCGGGGTGGCTGGTCACCTCTCCTGCCTACCTTCAATTGCGACGGTGACCCCCCGCCCCTGGCCGACCCAGTGGGACGCCGGCCGGGGAAACCCGCCCTGACGAAGAATCAAGAGGAGACCCTCCGGTGAAGAACGGTTCCCGACTTGCCGCACTGAGCGGCGTGGTCGTCGCGGGGGCGCTTGCCCTGTCCGCCTGTGGCAGCGATGCCAACGAGACCGAGGCCTCGGCCAACGCGCCGGCCGCCGGCTCGATCGAGTGCGCCGAGGGCAGCATCAACGCCGCCGGTTCGAGCGCGCAGAAGAACGCCGTCGAGGAGTGGTCCAAGGCCTTCGCCGCCGCCTGCCCCGGCGCCACCCTGAACTACAACCCGACCGGCTCCGGCGCCGGCATCCAGGCCTTCACCGAGGGCCAGGTGTCCTTCGCGGGCTCCGACTCCGCCCTGGACGAGGAGGAGAAGGCCGCCGCGCAGCAGCGCTGCGAGGGCAGCCCCGCGCTGAACCTGCCGATGGTCGTCGGCCCCGTCGCCGTCACCTACAACCTCGAGGGCGTCGACAACCTCAAGCTCGACTCCGCGACCCTCGCGAAGATCTTCGCGGGCCAGGTCACGAAGTGGAACGCTCCGGAGATCGCCGAGCAGAACGAGGGCGTCAACCTGCCCGACACCGACATCAAGCCGGTGTACCGCTCGGACGAGTCGGGCACCACCGACAACTTCACCGACTACCTGAAGGCCACCGCGGGCGACGTCTGGAAGTGGGAGCCCGCCAAGAAGTGGCCGAACAACACCGGCCAGGGCGCCAACAAGTCCGACGGCGTCACCCAGCTGGTGAAGAGCACGGCCGGGAGCATCTCCTACGTCGAGTACTCCTACGCCAAGAACAACTCGCTCAGCACCGTCTCGGTGAAGAACGGCGCCGGTGAGTACACCGAGCTGACCCCCGACAGCGCCTCCAAGGGCGTCGCGGGCGCCAAGATCGTCGGCACCGGCAACGACGTCGAGCTCGAGATCGACTACACCGCCAAGGAGGCCGGGGCCTACCCGATCGTCCTGGTGACCTACGAGGTCGCCTGCGAGAAGGGCCTGCCGGCCGAGCAGGCCAAGTTCGTCAAGTCCTTCCTGACCTACACGTCCAGCGCGGACGGTCAGAAGATCCTCACCGACATCGGCTACGCGCCGCTTCCGCAGGCCGTGCTGACCAAGGTCCAGGCGTCCGTGAAGGCCCTGTCCTGACGACAGTCCGACCGACCAGCAGCCCCGCCGCCGAGGTACTCGGCGGCGGGGCCGGTCCGCGTTCGGCCGACGACGTGATCTTCAAGGAGGAGTCCCCGTGACCAGCGACACCGGCGTCGAGGCGCACGCCGCCGCGAAAGAGCGCGGCCTCGCCCGCGCGATGAGCACCGGCCGGGCCGGAGACAAGATCTTCGTCTCCGCGGCCCGCGGCTCCGGCCTCGCCGTGCTGGCGATCGTCGCCGCCATCGCCGTCTTCCTCATCTGGAAGGCCATCCCCGCGCTGCAGGACAACGAGGCGAGCTTCCTCACCAGCGAGGAATGGAACCCCAACGCCAGCCCGCCCGAGTTCGGCATCGCGCAGCTGGCCTACGGCACGATCATGTCGTCGCTGATCGCCATGATCATCGCGACGCCGATCGCGATCGGCATCGCGCTGTTCATCTCGTTCTACGCGCCGCGGCGGCTCGCGTCCGGGCTCGGCTACGTGGTCGACCTGCTCGCCGCCGTGCCCAGCATCGTCTACGGACTCTGGGGCCTGATCTTCCTGTCCGAGTACATGGACGACGCCGGCGAGTTCCTCAGCGCCGTGCTCGGCTGGATCCCGCTGTTCTCCACCGACAGCCCCGGCAGGAACTCGATGTTCGCCGCCGGAGTCGTCCTCGCGATCATGATCCTGCCGATCATCTCCTCGATCTCCCGCGAGGTGTTCCTGCAGGTCCCGCAGGCGCACGTGGAGGCGTCCCTCGCGCTCGGCGCCACCCGCTGGGAGATGATCCGCATGTCGGTGCTGCCCTACGGGCGCTCCGGCATGATCGGCGCCTCCATGCTCGGGCTCGGCCGCGCGCTCGGCGAGACGATCGCCGTCGCGATGGTGCTGACCTTCGTGCCCGGCATCAACTGGAGCATCCTCGAGAACGGCGGCAACACCTTCGCCGCCAACATCGCCAACAGCTTCGCCGAGGCGTCCGAGACCGGCCGCGGCGCCCTCGTCGCCTCCGGCCTCGTCCTGTTCGTGATCACGCTGCTCGTCAACATGGCCGCCCGCGCGGTCGTCGCGCGCCGCAAGGAGTTCGTGTGACCTCGCCCTCCCTCACCAAGCCGTCCGGCCCGACCGGCCCGAGCCTCACGTCGGTGTCGACGTCCCGGAAGATCAAGGACCGGGTCGTCCAGGGGCTCGTCTACCTGGCGTTCGCGCTCGCGGTCATCCCGCTGGTGTCGGTCCTGTGGACGGTCGTCGTCAACGGCCTCGAGCGGCTCGACCCGACGTTCTTCCAGTACTCGATGAACGCGGTCAGCGGCATCGACGAGGGCGGCGGCGCGTACCACGCCATCATCGGCACTCTCATGCAGGTCGGCATCACCACCCTGATCGCCGTGCCGATCTCCGTGCTCACCGCCATCTACCTGGTGGAGTACGCCGGCAACGGCCGCCTCGGCAAGGTGATCAGCTTCTTCGTCGACGTCATGATCGGCATCCCGTCGATCGTCGCGGGCCTGTTCGTCCTCGCGCTCTGGCTGCTGACCTTCGGCTTCGAGTACTCCGGCTTCGCCGGATCCCTCGCCCTGGTGATCCTCATGATCCCGACCGTCACACGGTCCGCCGAGGAGATGCTCAAGCTCGTCCCGAACGACCTGCGCGAGGCGTCCTTCGCCCTCGGCGTCCCGCGGTGGCGCACGATCCTGTTCGTCGTCCTGCCCACCGCCATGAACGGCATCGTCACCGGCATCATGCTCGCCGTCGCCCGCGTCATGGGCGAGACCGCGCCGCTCCTCCTCACGATCTTCTTCACGAAGGCGATCAACAACAACCCGTTCGACGGCCCCCAGGGCTCGCTGCCCACCTTCATCTGGGAGCAGGCCGGCGACCCGAACCAGAACTCGCTGGACCGCGCCTGGACCGGCGCGCTCGTCCTGATCGCCCTGATCATGCTGCTGAACCTGGTGGCACGGCTGATCGCCCGGCGCCGTTCCCCCGCCGACCGCTGACCCCGACCTCCGGCACGACCCCGATAGGAGCACCTGACCCATGGCCAAGCGGATCGAAGTCTCCGGGCTGCACGCCTACTACGGCGGCGTCCACGCCATCGAGGACATCTCGATGACGGTCGAGCCGCGCTCGGTGACCGCGTTCATCGGGCCGTCGGGCTGCGGCAAGTCCACCTTCCTGCGCACCCTCAACCGGATGCACGAGGTCATCCCCGGCGCCCGCGTCGAGGGCAAGGTCATGCTGGACGACGAGGACCTCTACGACTCGTCCGTCGACCCCGTCGCCGTCCGCCGCGTCGTCGGCATGGTGTTCCAGCGGCCCAACCCGTTCCCCACCATGTCGATCTACGACAACGTCGCCGCGGGCCTGAAGCTGAACGGCGTCCGCCGCAAGAGCCGCCTCGACGAGATCGTCGAGGAGTCCTTGAAGGGCGCCAACCTGTGGAACGAGGTCAAGGACCGGCTGAGCAAGCCCGGCGCCGGCCTCTCCGGCGGCCAGCAGCAGCGCCTGTGCATCGCCCGCGCCATCGCCGTGCAGCCGCAGGTCCTGCTGATGGACGAGCCCTGCTCGGCCCTCGACCCCATCTCGACCCTCGCGATCGAGGACCTCATCGCCAAGCTGAAGTCCCAGTACACGATCGTGATCGTCACCCACAACATGCAGCAGGCCGCCCGCGTCAGCGACCGCACGGCGTTCTTCAACATCGCCGGCACCGGCCAGCCCGGCAAGCTCATCGAGATCGACGACACCAGCAAGATCTTCACGAACCCGGAGCAGAAGGCCACCGAGGACTACATCACCGGCCGCTTCGGCTGACCCCCCGGTCGGCCTCCGGGCGCTGCGCGCCCTACGGCCGCCCGTGGGGCGCCCCTCGGGCCCGGCGCGGCGGCTCGCCCGTCCTCCGGGCGCTGCGCGCCCTGCGGCCGTCCGTGGGCGGCGCCGGTGGTCTCACGGGGGCGTCGCCCGGCCGCAACAGGCCACGCGCCCGCGCACCTCGCCTTGCGCGTGGTCTCGCGGGGCCATCCCGGCTGCGACGCTCCACGCGGTCACACGCCGGGGCGCGGGCGGGGCTGCTGGCTCGGTCCGTCGCCCGGCCTCCGGGCCCCGCGCGGCCTCCGGCCGTGTGCGCGGGGTCGGCGGTGGGTGGGATTGACCGCGTCTGCGGGGCGGAGTACAGAGGACGGGTGAGCGACGGCGATCCGCACGTGCATGTCGAGGTGAACCTTCACGCCGATGCGGCCGTGCGCGACCTCATGGCGTCCACGTTCGGTCTCGCGGGTGACCTGCCGAGTCGGGTGACCACGGGGTGCGGGCTGCGGGTGCCGTACGCGATGACCTCGCCGCGGCCGGAGAGCGTCACCTGCCCGGCCTGCCGCCGGCACGCGCACCGCAGGCACCTCCGCCTGGCCGACGAGGCCGAACGGATCGGGCGCATGCCCGGGATGAGCGCCGGGGACGGTGCGGGCGCGGTCGGGGCGGCGCGACGGCACCGTGAGATCGCCGAGAGGTTCCTCGGCGCGGAAAGCTGAAGTCAGGTCCTTGCGGGGGACTTTTCTTCGGTCTCGCCGCTGGGGCGGTCGTCGGGGACGAAGCGGTAGCCGACGTTGCGGACGGTGCCGATGAGGGCCTCGTACTCGGCGCCGAGCTTCGCGCGGAGGCGGCGGACGTGGACGTCGACCGTGCGGGTGCCGCCGAAGTAGTCGTAGCCCCAGACTTCCTGGAGGAGCTGGGCGCGGGTGAAGACGCGGCCCGGGTGCTGGGCGAGGTACTTCAGGAGCTCGAACTCCTTGAAGGTGAGGTCGAGGACGCGGCCGCGGAGGCGGGCCGTGTAGGTGGCCTCGTCGATCGTGAGGTCGCCGTTGCGGATCTCGCCGGGGTCCTCCTCGGCGTCGGCGGCCGCGGCGGCGCGGCCGACGGCGAGGCGGAGCCGGGCCTCGACCTCGGCGGGGCCGGCGGTCTGCAGGAGCAGGTCGTCCAGGCCCCATTCGGGGCTGAGGGCGGCGAGCCCTCCTTCGGTGACGATGCCCAGCAGGGGGCTGTCGAGGCCGGTGGTGCGCAGCAGGCGGCACAGGCTCTTGGCCTGCGCGAGGTCGCGGCGCGCGTCCACCAGGACGACGTCGGCGGGCGGCGCGTCGATGAGCGCGGACGCCTCGGCGGGCGCGACCCGGACCGAGTGCAGCAGCAGGCCCAGTGCGGGCAGCACCTCGTCGGACGGTTCGAGCGCGTTGGTCAGCAAGAGCAAACTGCTCAATGCCGCCTCCTCGTCTTGAAACAGACGTGGGACCCAGGCTGCTCACGCTCGTCCGCCCCGGTCATGGCCGGTGCGCGCGAGACGAGGCCATGCAGGGTGTTCGGGTGAACTCCCCGGCCTCGTTGCCCGGATCCCTGCCTTGAGCATATCCGAGCCCGCCGCGCCCGTCCCGGGTCGGGGGAGGCGGGTGAGATCCTGGGGGCATGGCGACAGGGACGATCCGGTACTGGGCGGCGGCGAAGGCGGCGGCGGGACGCGCGGAGGAGCCGTACGACGCCGGGACGCTCGCGGAGGCGCTCGCGGCCGCGTCCGCCGGGCGGGACGGGGAGTTCGCGCGGGTGGTCGCGCGGAGTTCGTTCCTCGTGAACGGCGACCCCGTCGGGACGCGGGAGCACGGGGCCGTGGAGTTGCCGGAGGGCGGGGTCGTCGAGGTCCTGCCGCCGTTCGCCGGGGGCTGATCTCACTCCGTGGTGCGACTCGGGCGGTTCGCCCGGGCGGTTAAGGTGTGGCGATCACGCGGGCCGTCCGGAGGAGAGACATGCGCAAGGCACTCGTGGTTCTGCTCGTCCTGGTGGTGGGCGGGCTGATCGCCGCCGACCGCATCGGGGTGCGCGTCGCGCAGGACGAGATCGCGCGGCAGGTCGCGGCGCAGGAGGGGCTCGGGCGGCAGCCGGACGTGACGATCCACGGGTTCCCGTTCCTGACGCAGGCGGTCGGCGGCGAGTACGACCACATCGAGGTGCTGATCGGGGAGTACACCGAGCAGGACGTGACGCTGTCGGGCGTCCGGGTGGACATGCGGGGCGTGCGGGCGCCGCTGTCGGAGATCGCGAACGGCAACACCGCGAACGTGACGGCGCGGACGGCGACGGCGTCGGCGGTCGTGCCGTACTCGGTGATCGAGGAGCGGGCGCCGAAGGAGGTCGAGGGGATCGCGCCGAAGGGCGAGAACCTGGAGGTCGACCTCGCGGGCGCGGTGATGGGGGTCCGGCTGTCGGGCAAGGCGGTCGTGTCGCTGGAGGCGACGGACGAGGGCATCGCGGTGACGCCGGTGTCGGTCGCGCCGGACGGCGGCCCGCAGATCCCGCTGGCGCTCGTGAAGCGGCAGCTGACCTGGTCGGTTCCGATCACCGACCTGCCGGTCGGGTCGCGGATCAGCCGGATCGAGCCGACGGCCGACGGGCTCCGCGTGTCGGCGACCGCGCAGAACGTCCAGTTGAGCGACCTGGAGAACGTGCGCTGACGGTGAACCGTTCCGGCCCGGCGTACGTGTGAGTGGCGTGGGCCCCACTGCGGACGAGGGACTGTTGCGCGCCCTCTACAGCGAGCACGGCGGACCCCTGCTCGGTTACGTGCTGCGGCTGACGGGCGGGGACCGGACGCAGGCCGAGGACGTCGTGCAGGAGACGCTGCTGCGGGCGTGGCGGCATCCCGAGGCGCTCGCGGGGCGGCCCGTCCGCCCGTGGCTGTTCACCGTCGCCCGGAACCTGGTGGTGGACGCGCACCGGGCCAGGCGCGCGCGGCCGCAGGAGACGGACATGGACGAGCAGGCCATGACGGCCGGGACGGACGACATCGACCGGGCGCTCGAGTCGTGGACGGTCGCGGAGGCGCTCGCGCAGCTCAGCCCGAGCCATCGGGCGGTGCTCGTCGAGACGTACTACCGGGGGCGGTCGGTGGCGGAGGCCGCCGAGGTGCTCGGCATTCCGCCCGGAACGGTGAAGTCCCGGACGTTCTACGCGTTGCGGGCGCTCAAGTTGGCGCTGGAGGAGAGGGGGCTGGCGCCATGAACGATCCCTGCACGGACGTGCGCGCCGCCCTCGGCGTGTACGTGGTCGGCGCCATCGACCCCGCGGAGCGGGCGCGGGTGGACGCGCACCTGGCCGGGTGCCCGGCCTGCCGGGACGAGCTGGCCGGGCTCGCCGGCCTGCCCGCGCTGCTCGGCCGGGTCGACGAGGAGCAGCTCACGCGGGTCGCGGGGCCGCCGCCGGAACTGCTGGACGCGCTGCTGGCGCGGGCGGCGCAGCGGCGGCGGGGGCCGCTGCGCGGCCCGCGCGTGCGGCGGTGGGCGCCGGTCGCGGCGGCGGCCTGCCTGACGCTCGCGGTCGGGGGGCTCGCCGGGGGCCTGATCGCCGCGGCGGGCGACGGGCCCGGGACGGCCGCCGCGCCGCCCGCGACGTCCGCGCCGCCCTCGCCCACCCAGGTGGTCACCGCGGAGCGCATCGCGGCGGCGAACGACGCGACGGGCGTCCGGGGCTACGTGCTGCTGTACGAGCGCACATGGGGCACCGAGGTCGAACTGCACCTGTCGGGGCTCGAGCGGGGCGCGCGCTGCCGCCTCCAGGTGATCGCCCGGGACGGCCGCAAGGACGCGCTCGGCAGCTGGTACGTGCCCTACGACGACGGGTACGGCGAGTACCGCGGCTCGACGATGTTCCCGCGCGGCGAGCTGTCGTCGTTCGAGATCGTCGGCCTCGACGGCGTGTCGGTGCTGACCATCCCGATGTGACGGCGCCCGCGCGGCGGCCGCAGGAAGACGCGGCCGTCCGGCGCGGTTGTACCGGACGGCGGCGATGGGAGGGATCACGTGGCGGACGTGCTCGGACCGGACGATCTGGGCGGCGACCTCGGCGAGCGCGCGACGCTCGTCCAGTTCTCCAGCGCCTTCTGCGCGCCGTGCCGCGCCACCCGGCGGGTCCTCGCCGACGTCGCGCGCATGGTGGACGGCGTCGCGCACGTCGAGATCGACGCGGAGGCGAACCTCGCGCTCGTCCGCAGGCTGGACGTCACCGGCACGCCGACCGTGCTCGTGCTGGACGCCGCCGGACGGGTCGTGCGGCGGGCCGCCGGGGCGCCCCGCAGGGCCGATGTGATCGCGGCTCTCGGCGCGGCCGTCCGCTGAAGGGACACTCCGGTGACCAGCCCTAAGACGAATGTCACTGTCTCGCAACGCGAGACGGATGTGACACCGCGTGGATTGTCGGCTTACCATCGTGTCCGTGCGTGACCGAACAGAGCAGATGCTCACGAAGCGCCGCGCGGTCGACTTCTGCCGCGTGGCCGCCTCGCTCTGTCGCATGGCCTGAGGCATCGAGCCCGACCGTTCCGAGCACTTTCCCTCTACTCAGCTCGTACGCACGCCTCACCGCCTGGAGCACCCCGATGCAGGTCGACCCGTGTGGGCCGCGCCCCGGCGCGTCCGTCCCGGAGTCCCGCCTCGTTTCCCGCTCCGTTCCGGCGGGCCCGGCCGGTCGCGCGACGGGGACCATCCGGCTCAAGAACATCCGGCTCGGTATCGATGCCGCCGCCCGTGCGATGCACGAGCACCCGCCCGCGCCGCGTCGCGGGGGCTGCGCGAAGTATCCGCTGATCCGACAATTCACCGCGAAGATTCGCTCCGACAGGGAGGTTCCCGCATGAGCCGCGCCGACGTTCTGGTGGACGCCAGCTGGGTCGAAGAGCACCTGGACGACCCCGGCCTCGTTCTGGTCGAGGTCGACGAGGACGTGTCCGCCTACGACAAGGGCCACATCCGTGGCGCCGTGAAGATCGACTGGAAGACCGAGCTGCAGGACCCGGTCCGCCGCGACTTCGTCGACAAGACCGGCTTCGAGGAGCTGCTCTCGTCCAAGGGCATCGCCAACGACGACCTGGTCATCCTGTACGGCGGCAACAACAACTGGTTCGCCGCCTACGCCTACTGGTACTTCAAGCTGTACGGCCACCAGAAGGTGCAGCTGCTCGACGGCGGCCGCAAGAAGTGGGAGCTGGACTCCCGCGAGCTGGTCACCGACGTGCCGTCCCGCCCGAAGACCGACTACAAGGCGCAGGACCAGGACCTGTCGATCCGCGCGTTCCGCGACGAGGTCGTCGACGCCATCGGCACCAAGAACCTGATCGACGTCCGTTCGCCGGACGAGTTCAGCGGCAAGCTGCTCGCCCCGGCGCACCTTCCGCAGGAGCAGGCGCAGCGCGCCGGGCACGTCCCGACCGCCCGCAGCATCCCGTGGTCGAAGGCCGCCAACGACGACGGCACGTTCAAGTCCGACGAGGAGCTCCGCGAGCTCTACACCGAGGCCGGCGTCGACCTGAACAAGGACACCATCGCCTACTGCCGCATCGGTGAGCGCTCGTCGCACACCTGGTTCGCCCTGCGCGAGCTGCTCGGCCTGGAGAACGTCAAGAACTACGACGGCTCCTGGACCGAGTACGGCTCGCTCGTCGGCGTCCCGGTCGAGCTGGGCGAGCCCAAGTAACCGTCCGCCGTCCGCCGCCCGGCGGAGCAGATTTTTCCGTGCACACGGAGATGGAGGAACAATGACCCAGGGTTGCGCAGCGCCCGCTCAGACGGCGCATCTGCCCGCGACCGTCGACCTGACCAACGAGGCCGTCATCCAGGGCACCGTCACGCGTGACGGCGCGCCCGTGTCCAGCGCCTACGCCCGCCTGCTCGACTCCACCGGCGAGTTCACCGCCGAGGTCGTCACCGGCGACGAGGGCGTGTTCCGCTTCTTCGCGGCCGACGGCGACTGGACGGTCCGCGTCCTCGCCGCGGGCGGCGTGAGCGTCGACAACGCCGTCACCGCCAAGACCGGTGAGGTCGCCGCGCTCGAGGTCGCCATCTGACCCGAGCGGACGCGACGTCCGCACGGACCCCGCCGTCCCGCCTGGCGCGGACGGCGGGGTCCGTCGTTTCCGGGCCCCGGTCCGGCGGCGTCGGCCCTCCCCGGTGTCGGCGCGGGTCGGTACGATCGGCGCGATGCTCCGACTCTCCCCCAAATCCCCGCTGATCCTGCCGTGGGCCACGCTCAAGCTGGCGGGCCGCTTCGTGCTGCCCCTCACGCTGTGGTTCACGGTCGGGGAACTGCTGCGGTACGGGGTGATGTACGGCGGCTACCGGCTCGGCAAGATGGACGGGACGGCCGCGACCGTCGCGCCGCTGCTCACCATCGGCCTGCTCGTCGTCATCACGCTGGCGACGACCGCCCTGATGATCCACTGCGTGCGCGAGGGACTCGACGTCGTGCACGCCCGGTCGGCCGGCGGCGACCTGACGTCCTGGGCCGTCGGCAACGAGGACGAGTCGGCGCTCAGCGCGATGGGCCGCGCCGCGCTCCCGTTCGTCATCTTCTACCTCGCGTGGGGGCAGCAGGCCGAGGACGCCCGCGAGTTCGCCGACATGGCCGCGAGCCGCGGCTTCACCGAAGGCGGCATCCAGGGCCAGATCGAGGGCATCGGGCTGCTGCTGTCCCTCGAGAAGCACGTGCGGCTCGCGATCGTCCTCACCGCCGCGTTCTTCGTGGTGAAGGTCCTCGTCGAATGGCTGCTGGAGGACCGGCTGCCCCGCACCGTCGGCCCGCTCGCCGGCTTCCTCGAGATCAACTTCGCGCTGTTCGGCATCTTCACCATCGACCAGCTCCGCGACAAGGGCGAGGAGTGGTTCACCGACCGGCAGGCGTGGGAGTGGTTCAGCGGCGCCGCCGGGCCCCTCCTGGACGTGTGGCCGCCGTTCAAGCACGCCGTCCTCGGCGCCCTCATCTGGATCGTCATCGCCGGCGTCATCCTCGGCCTCGACACCGGTGACGAGCGGCTCGTCCTCGGTGAGTCCCGCACCGCCCGGCGCATCGCCGCCGCCGGCGCCATCGACCGGGTGAACAGCCCCCGCGAGGTCCTCACCCGCGGCCTCCGCGACATGCTGCTGCCCGCGTGGTACGGGCTCCGCCTCGTCCGCCGGTCCGGGATGATGCCGTTCGCCACGTTCTGCCTGCTGTTCTCCGCCCTGCACGTCGGCGAGGAGGCCGCCCGCCGGCAGGCGTACGAGCTGATCGGCGCCCACGACGTCGCCTGGTGGCTGCCCCGGATGCCGTTCGTCGGCTACGGCGCCGGGCTCGTCTTCGAGATCCTGCGCATCTGCCTGCTCGCCGCCGCGTTCAACCTCATGGTCACGCGCGTCACGGCTCGAACCGCAGCGAAGGCAGTGGATCCCCACCCCGACGCTCCGTCTCCGGCGGCCGCACCACCAGCGCCAGCGACTCCGCCCTGGCACGGGGCACCGTCCCCCGGACCGTGATCGGGAACGCCTGCCCCGGCGTCACCTGCGCGGGCTTCGACGCGTTCGCCGTCCACTCCCGCCCCGCGCGGTCGACGAACCGGAACTCCATCCCGTAGCCGCCGATCGTCTTCGCGCTCTTCGCGTCCTGCGCCTTCACCGCGAGGACCACCTGCAGCTGGACGGCGTCCTGCCCGCCGGACGTTCCGGACGCGGCGGGTGCCCCGGGGGTCCCGGTCGCCCCGGGCGTTCCGGGTTGGGGCGTCGACTGCCGCTTGTAGACCGTCCACCGGGCGCCCACCAGCTCGCCGATCTTCCCGCGCGCGACGGACGACACCTTCACCGGCGGCTCGAGGCTCTCCGCGCGTCCCGTCTCGTCCACCCAGTACAGGCCGAGCAACCCGGGCAGCAGGACCGCGAGCGCGCACACCTCCACGACACGGCGCGCCCGGGGGCCGAGCCACGTGCGCCGAGGCTCCGGCGACTCCCCGTCCCCGTCCCCGCTCGCCTCGCCGTCGTCCCGTCCGTCTGGTTGGCCGCCGGGCGGTTGCTGGGCGAACGGGTACGCGGGCTGCTGCTGCCCGTGCGCCTGCGGGCCGCCGGGCGGGGGATACGGCGGCGGAGGCTGGAACTGCGGCGGCTGCGCGTGCGCGTGCCGATGCTGCTCGTGCGTGTACGGCCCGGTCTGGTGGGGCGGCGGCGCGGCCGGCTGCGCCTGCCGCGCATGCCGCCCACGCGGCTGCTGCTGCCAACCTGTGGGCTGCTGCGCCCCGGCCGGGTGTTCGTATCCACCCGTGGGCTGCTGCTGCCACCCGGTCGACTGCTGCTGCCACCCGGGTGGCTGCGCGTGCCCGCCTGTGGGCTCCTGACGTCCGCCCTCCGGCTGCTGCCAACCGCCCGACCGGTCCTGCGGTCCGCCGGGCCCGGGGTGTGGCGGGGGAGATGCGGGCGGGCCGTACTGGTCGCCCGGCCGGCCCGGCGCCTGCTCGGCCGGGGGACCGAACGCCCCCTGCCAGGGCGGCGCGGCCGGAGGAGGCTCGTTCGGGACGAACGGGGGCGGCGGCGGTGGCGGGGGCTGCTCGTCGGCGGGCGGCCCCTGCCGTCCGTACCGTCCCCGCGGCGGCCGCTCCGGCGGCCGGTGGTGCGGATCGTTCATGAACCCACCTGCACCTTGTACCGTTCGGGGGCCTTCCGGACGAGATCGTCCGCGCGGGACCCGGTGATGCCGAGGTCGATGTCGGCGGCGGACGACAGCTGCGGCAGGAGCCCGCCCGTCCCGACCACCAGGTGGGCGCCCGCGAGGCGGCTCTTCGGGAGTTCGAAGACGAACGCGGTGCTCGTCCACAGCATCGGCTGGAACGTCGCCCCGGGGACCTGCCCGCCGCCGGGGCGCGGCGCCGCCTCGTACGTGTAGCCGCCGGGCGTCTCCAGGACGGCCGACCGCAGCTCCACGGGTTCGTCGCGGCTCATCGCGCGCGCCCGCACGACGACGTAGACGCCGTCCGTGCCGATGGCGGGCTTGTCGCCGAGGAACGCGTCGGACGCGAGCGACCGGGCGGCGACCACGCCGTCGACGCGGAGCGTGAACGCGGGCGTGACGACCTCCTCGCCGACGTCGCCGTCCGTCCGGATCGGGTCGAGCATGCGCGCCTCGACCTTCGGCTGGTAGGCGTGGAGCCACATCGCTCCCGCGAGCAGGATCGTCCCCCCGATGCCCGCGCCGCCCTGCAGGGCGAGCTTGCGCACGTTCACGGCGTCCCCGTCCCGACGGGCAGGGTGTAGCGCGCGGCCAGCTCGCCGCCCTCCGCCTGCACCCGCCACGTGTACTCGCTGTCGGTGAACCCGTGGTCGTACTCCCAGCCGCGCAGCCCGACCGTGAACGTCGGGGGCGGCTGCGCCGGGCCGAGCTTCCACATCACCGACGCCTCCACGGGCAGGCCCGGCTGGACGGCCGAGGTCTCGGCGCCCGCGGCGACGCCCGTCACCTCGTCCGGCTTCACCCACTTGCCGTCCTTGGTGCGGGCGACGACGCCGTCCTGCAGTCCGGTGGCTCCGAGCCCCACGGTCTCCCGGCCCTTGTTCTCGACCCGCATCCGGACGATGAGGAACCGTTCGCTCTCGCCCAGTCCGGTGTCGACCACCCCGGCCCGCACGTCGTGCACCGTCAGCGAGAACAGCCCGACGTCGACGGCCTTCCCGGGCGACTTCACCGGCTGCTTCGCCTTCTGCTCCAGCCCGCCGGTCGCCCACAGGACGGCGGCCAGCACGACCACCGCGCCCACGACGGCCGACGCCCACACCAGACGGCGGCGCCCGCCGGCGGCGTTCCGTTGGGGGACTGGAGCGGTGTACTGCACCCGGCGATGGTAATACGCGGCTAGCCTCCCCACATGCCGAAGATCGTGGACTATGCCCGCTTCGCGGATCGTCTCGCCGCGCCGCGCGACCGCTGGGACCTGCTCCGGGAGTTCCAGGAGGAGTGGGGGTACGAGCCGCCCGCCGGCGGATCGGCCTGGGTCAAATGGGACGAGACCGACCACGCCGCCTACATGCGCCACCTCCGCGGCGAGCTCACCGGGGAGGACGCCGACCGCTTCGCGGGCGTCGATCCGGCGCTGCCGATCCCGAAGGCGATCGAGGAATGGTGGGAGCTGCCGTTCAACTCCTTCACCCGCAGCCCGCGCCTCTACTGGACGAACCCCGAATACCCGCCGACCGTCCGTCCCGACCCGTCCGGGTACGGCGTCGCCGGCGCCCTGCCCGCCGACAACCCGTTCGTCGGTCCCGGGGACGACCTCCGCGTCTGCGTGTTCATGGCCGAGTACCAGTACTGCAACGAGTGGGGCTACCTCGCCGCCGAGGCCGGCCAGGAGGACCCCCGCGTCCTGGTCAGCGTCGAGGACGACACCTGGGTGCCGCAGGCCCGTTCGATCTCGGAGTTCTTCGTGCAGCTCGCCGTGGAGCGCGTCCCGTACCACCACGGCTGGCTGCTGCAGGCGAACGAGGACGACTTCGGGGGAGAAGAGCCGTTCGCCGAGCGGCTGCGGGCGTCGTACCGTCCGATGGGATTCGAGCCGTGGCGGGAGCTGGGCGCCCGCACCACCGCGTACGGCGGGCCGGACGTCATCGTCCTGCACGACACCGGCGAGCGCGACTTCGCGGTGGAGATCGTCGCCCGCACGCGCGACGCGCTCGTCCGCGCCGCCGCCGTCCTCGGCCGGGAGGTCGCCGACGGGGAGATCCGGCCGCCGGAGGGCGACCCCGCGTCCTGACGCGCCGGGACGGCCGCGCCTACGCGGACTCGCCCTCGCCGGTCGGCTCCACGGGGCCCGGGCGCCAGCCGCGGCGGCGTCCCGCCGGGATCAGCAGCCCGCCCGCGACGACCAGCGCCGCCGCCCCGAGCGCGCCGCCCGCCACGCCGAGCGCCACGGCCCGGGTCGTCGCGTCGGGGCGGTCGGGCATCGCGATGCTCACCGGTCCGCCGGGGCCGCCCGCGCCGCCCGCGCCCGCACCGGGGCTCACCGCGGTCAGCGCCTCGAACGGGTTGATCATCCCGCTGCCGCTGCCCGCGCCCTTGCTGCCCTCGGCCGTCCCCTCGATCCGCTGCTTGACCTCGGCGGGCGTCGCCTGCGGGTACGCCTCCAGGACCAGCGCGGCCAGCCCCGCGACGAACGGCGTCGCGAAGCTCGTGCCCTTCTGCACCGCGTAGTGGCCGTCCGGGGAGGTGGTCACGATGTCGTTGCCGGGCGCGATGACCGACACGGGCGTGTTCGGGTTCGAGAACTCGGTGATCTTGCCGTCCAGTCCGACCGCGCCGACCGCGATGACGCCCGGGTACGCCGACGGGTACATCAGCGCGGGCACCTTGCCGTTCTGCCGGTCGATGTTCCCCGCGGCGGCCACCACCACGACGCCCTTGGCGAGCGCGTTCTGGACGGCCTGGCGCAGCCGCGGGTCGTCCCCGATCGACTGCGTCGAGACGTTGATGACGTCCGCGCCGAGCTTCACGGCCTCGTCGACGCCCTTGGCGGCGAGCCCGCTGTCGATGTTCTGCGCCTGCGCGGCGAACTTGATCGGGATGATCTTCGCGTCGGGCGCGACGCCGACGAACGGGGAGACCCCCGCCTTGGCCGCGATGATGCCCGCGACGTAGGTGCCGTGGCCGAGGCAGTCCTCCGCGCCCGTCTTCGTCAGGTCGACGCCGTCGACCACCTGCCCGGCGAGCTGCGGGTTCCGCGCGCTCACCCCGCTGTCGACGACCGCCACCTTGACGCCCTTGCCGGTCGCCTTCTCGTGCGCCGCCTCGATGTTGAGCATCTGCTGCGCCCACGGCTCGCCGCCCTGGTTGAGCGCCTGCAGGCTCATCGACCCGGCGGGCGGGTTGCAGTTCGCGGGGGCCCGCGGGGCGGCGTGCGCGGGCGACGCCGCGTACAGGGGGAGCAGGCATCCGGCCAGCACGGCGACCGCGGACCATCTCATCCCGAAAGCCTCCCATCCAACGCCGTACACGCCAAAGGAGACTTTAGAGGACGCGCGGTGCCGAACGCCGACCGTCGTCGCGTCCCGCCCGGCCGTCCGTCGTGGGCCGCACGGACACCGGACGGCCGCGGGCGGGGGCGTCCGGTCGTCGCGTTTCCGGTCGGCGGGCGCCGGGCGGCTTCGGCGGCCCGGGCGGGCGCGGCCGCTTCACCAGCCGTAATGACGGGGTGGAACGTTCTCGTTTCAACTGGTATGCCCCGCCGGTGTCCCCTAGTATCTTGGCCGACCCCGGCCACACGTCCCCCGGGACACAATCGGCGAAGGACAGACGTGACCCAGAAGTCCGCCGACCCCCAGCGGATCGCGCTCCACGGCAAGGACATCACCGACCAGGTCGTCCCCCGCCTGCAGAAGGCCGGCGACACCCTCAACAAGGACGGCACCTTCAACCTCGAGGGCGGCGACTTCAGCGTGACGTGCGTCGGCGCGTCCACCGCCTACCCCATCGCGGTCCAGTTCGGCTTCGAGGACATCAAGCTGCTGATGGACACCGCCCAGAGCATGGCCGAGAAGATCAACACCGCGGCGAAGACGTACGGCGCCGCCGAACAGGCCAACACGCAGAAGTAGAGCGGCGCGCCGACGGGCGACCACGAGGAAGGGCGAGACAGGTGACCACACCGGGTAACGGGGGCTCCGGAAACAGCGGCGGCACCACCAACTCCGGCGGGACGACCAACAGCGGTGGCACGACCAACTCGGGCGGCACCAACAACGGCACGACCGGCAACGGCACCACCGGGAACGGCACCACCGGCAACGGCACCACCGGGAACGGCACCACCGGGAACGGCACCACGGGCAACGGCACCACGGGCAACGGCACGACGAACAACAACAACGGCTCGACGACCTCGCCGACGACCGGTGCCCGCAACAGCGGCCTCGCGGCGGGCGGCCTCGCGGCGGGCGGCGCGGCGATCACCGCGCTGACCGGCGGTTCGGCGCTCGGCGCGGCCGAGTCGATGATGTCGATCGCCGTCACCACGGCGAGCGCCGCCGTCATCCTGCCCCCGGCCATCATGGTCGCGCTGCAGTTCAAGCTCTCGTCGGGCAAGCCCGCGAACCTGGAGAAGGCCGCCGCCGACTGGAGCACGGCCGCCGCCGAACTGCAGCAGGCGTCCCAGGACCTGCAGAACCTCGCGAAGGGCATCCCGCAGCAGGCGTGGAACATGGACGACCGCGCCGCCTACGAGGGCAAGGTCGGCGAGTACTGCCTGCAGCTCGACGCGCTGCACAACTACCTGATGGCCGTCTCGATCGCGCTGACCGTCCTCGCGTGGGCGATGTTCACCTACGCGATCTTCGCCGTGGGCATGGCCGTCTACCTGGGCGCCCTCGCCGTCCTCGCGGTCGCCGCGCTCGCGTCCGTCGTCGGCTCGGTCAGCTACCCGGCGCTCGTCGGCCTCGCCTCCACCGGCCTCACCATCACCACCGTCTCGACCGGCATCCTCGCCGCGGCCGGGGTGATGGCGGGCGCCACCATGTTCGGCGGCGCCGCCATCACCGCCGACTACCAGGGCGACCACGGCAACGCGGGCGCGGGCGCCGCGTTCGGCGAGGCGTTCAAGAACGGTGCCGCGGGCGCCGCCGCGAACCTCGTCCAGAGCGGCGCGAACGCGGGCCTGGCGTTCCTCACCCGCAACCCGGTCGCGAACAACTTCGGGCTCGCCGAGGTCGACCTGGACGCCGACCGCGACATCACCGAGACCTGGACGTACGGGGCGGGCGCCAAGGTGAACAGCCCGCTCGGCGAGACCGAGGTCGCCGGCAACATCAAGCACAACGACCAGGGCTGGGCCGGCGGCGAGTTCGGCGTCAACCACAAGTACGAGGACCCGAGCGGCACCGTCAACGGCACCGTGGGCGGCAAGGTCACCTGGGACGAGAACGAGAACGTCGGCGGCGGCTTCAAGGCGGGCGTCGGCCACACCCCGAGCGGCAGCCAGGCCGAGTACGAGGGCAACTGGAACCACGAGGGCGACTACTCGGACAAGTACAAGGTCAACACCCCCGTCTACAACACCGAGGGATCGTGGGCCGAAGGGCCCAAGGACGAAACCCCGCCCTGGGACAAGTAACACCTCCCGAACGAACGCCGCCCCCGGCCGGGGGCGGCGTTCGTCATTTCGGTGAAACCGTTCCAACGCGGCCCGCGTCGAACGGTGGAACCGCGTGCCCGGAGACCGTGAGCCGTGCCTGAATGAGCTCCCGAGAAGGCAAAGCCATAACGGGGGCCGGGACGCACCCGGCATTCCTCAGGAGGCCATTTTGGGCACTCAGCTCAATGTCAACCCGGCGCGGATCATGCAGCACGCGCGGGAGATCACGAACACGATCCGTCCCGAACTGGACAAGGGGCTCCAGGAACTCAACGGCAACGGCACCATCGAGGGCGGCGACTTCAGCCTCACCGGCACCGCCGCCGCGATGGCGTACCCGATGGCCCTCCAGTGGGCCTTCGAGGACCTGCAGACCCACCTCGAAATGCTCGACGGCTACGCGTCCAATCTGGAGACCACCGCGCAGACCTACGGAAACGCCGAGACCGCCAGCACGATCCAGCAGGTCTGAGGGAGTCCTCCATGAGCCTGTTCAACTCCTACGACGTCCTCATGGGAACGGCCGAGACCCAGACGAGCATCGCGTCCGTCCCGCTGCCCCCGGTCATCGCGGTCGCCTTCATGTTCAAGGCGTCCAAGGGCGCCCCGGCGAACCTCGAGACCGCCGCGAAAGCGTGGGAAACCGCCACGAAGAGCATCGAGCAGACGAAGACGATGCTGCAGGAACGGCTCGGCGCCATCTCCCAGCGCGACTGGGACGCCGCCGACCGCCGCGCCTACCAGGCGAAGGTCCAGGAATTCGTCTCCCAGCTCGACGCGATGCAGGCGTTCTGCCAGGCCGTCCACATCGCCCTCCTCGTCTTCGCGTGGGCCCTCATGACCTACGCGATCTTCGCGATCGCGCTCGGCACGTTCCTGTCGGTCCTCGCCGGCATCGCCCTCGCCGCGCTCCTCAGCGTCGTGGGCGCACCCCTCTACGCGTCCTGCGTGAGCCTCGCGACCACGACCATCGCCATCACGGGCGTCGCCACGGGCATCCTCGCCGCCGCCGGGACGATCGCCGCCGTCGTCTTCCAGGGCGGCTCGATGCTCGCCGCGTTCACGTCCCACCAGCGCGGCAACGAGGCGGCCCTCACCGACTTCACGCAGGCCCAGATGAACGGCTCGGCGACGGCCCTCACGAACCTCGCGCAGAACGCCGTCAACGCACCCCTCGCCTTCATCGACGCCCGCGGCGGCAGCACGTCGGTCGAGGTCGACCTCGACGCCGACCGCGACGCCGACGGCATCTGGACGGCCGGCGGCGGCGCGACCGTCGGCACCGCCGGCGGAGCCGAGTTCACCGGCGGCGGGCACGTCCAGTGGGGCGACGACGAGGGCTTCGTCGGCGGCGACCTGTCCGGCGGCGTCACCACCCAGGGCGGCTGGAGCGCGGAGGGCGAGGTCGGCTACACCGACTCCGACGGCGTCGGCCAGGGGGACGCGGGCACGCTCTCCTACAGCGCCTCCGGCGGCTACGAGGCCGAGGGCGGCAACGGCCACAGCTACGGCGGCAGCGTCGGCGTCGAGGGCGAGCACGACTTCGAGACGGGCGACGGCAACACGTCCGTCTCGGCGTCCGGCACCTACAACGGCGGCGACGTCGCCGGCTACACGCAGAACTACCAGTACACGGGCGACGGCCAGTCCCACTGGAACGGCACCGTGAACACCCCCGTCGCCGACATCCCCGTAGGCGACGAAACCCCACCCTGGGACCAGTAGCAGCAGCCCTCGCGAACGCCGCCCGGACGAGCCCCCCGACTCGCCCAGGCGGCGTTCGTCATGTGCGCTCACCTGCGGTTTTGTGGCACGAGCTGCCGGATGGCCTCGATCGTCCCGTCCGAAATCCTTCGAGTGAACTGCCCGAAACGGCCTCTCCGCGTCAATGGAACAGGACGTCCACTAGCGTGCCCTCGCGCGTAGGCGACTCAACGAAGGCGGGGACCGTGGCACCGGGGCAGAAAGACGTCAACCCAGAACGCATCAACAAACATGGCCAAGACCTCTCCTCGACGGTCATTCCCAAGATCGACAACGCCGGGAAGGTGCTGAGCGAACCGGGCGTCTACGACCTCGAAGGCGGCGACTTCAGCATCATCTGCCTGCATGCCTCCGTCGCCTACCCGATGGCCGTCCAATTCGCCTTCGAGGACCTGAAGGCGCAGAAGCGCGTCGCCGAGTCGTACGTCGAACGACTGGCCAAGACCGCATCGACCTACGGAACGGCCGAGGAAAAGAGCACGCTCCGGCGTTCGTGACATCGCGGCAACGAAGAGGGACGAGAGATGGCTCCACCAACCGAGGACGCCGCAGGCGGCACCGAAACCTCCGGGAACGAAACCCCACCCGGCGAGACAACACCGCCCGCCGAGACAGCGGGGCCCGGCGAAACAACACCGCCCGGTGAGACGGCACCACCTGGCGAAACAACACCGCAAGGCCAAAACCAAGGCCCGACCGCGCGTGAAGCCTGGCAAAGCCTCGACTCCGGAACCCAGAGGAAGGCGGCAGGGGCCGGTGCCGGGGCAGGCGCCGGTGCGGCAGGAGCCGCCGCGGTAGGCGCGTTCATCCCCGGAAACTCCGTGGTCGGCGCCGCGGAAGGCCTGATGAACGGGGCGGTCGCCATGGCGGCGGCCGCCGGAGTTCTCCCTCCCGCCCTGGTCATCGCCTTCCAGTTCAAGCTCGCGTCCGGAAAGCCGCAGAACCTGGAGAAAGCGGCGAACAAGTGGGCCCAGTCGGCCGAAGAAGTCCGGACGGCGATCGAGCAGTGGAAGAGCTTCGTCAGCGGCATCCCGCACGCGGACTGGAACGCCGACGACCGCGAGAAGTACCAGCAGACGGTGGACGACTACTGCCTGCAGATGGAGTACCTCCATAACTACTGCATGGCGGTCCACTACGCGCTCATCTCCCTGGCCTGGGCGCTCTTCGTCTACGCGGTAGCCGCCATCGCGATCGCGGCCTTCCTCGCGGCGCTGGCGGCCGCCGCCGTGGCCAGCCTCGGGACCATGTACCCGGCATGCGTTTCCCTAGCGGGTACAACTCTCACCGTTGTGTACGTGATGACGGGGATCCTCGCCATGGCTGGTGAAATGTGCGCTGGCGTCCTGATGGGCGGTGCGGCCATCACCGCGAACAAGCAGGCCGAACACGGAAGTAAGGAGGCCGCGACCGCCTTCAAGCAGGCCCTCCTCACCGGTTCGGCAGGCGCCGGCGCGAACCTCCTGGAGGGCGCCGCCAACGCCGGCCTCGCCTGGCTGAACCGCGCGAACGGCGAATCCGGAACCGTCCCAGGAACGAACGAGAAGTGGGGAAACCCCATCGGATTTCCTATCCACTCCATCGATCTTGACGCTGATCGATCCTACGATACAACTTGGAAAATTGGAGGTGGGGCCAAGGTCAAGTACCCAGGTGCCTTTGGAACGGAGGCAGAACTGAGCGGTCATCGAAATTACGGTCCAGAGGGTTACGCTGGCGCCGATGTCGAACTGAAGGCCAAACAGCCCGGCATTTTTGTGGACGGCGCCGGTGGCGTCAAACGGGAGTGGGATGGTGAGGGCAACCACAAGACGACATACAGTGGCGGCCTGGAGCAGCCCCAAAGCGGCGCAAAGGGGGGCGTAGAGGTGACGACGGACTCGCAGGGCGGATCGGAAGGGAAGGGGACTTGGATTACTCCTATGGGAAGTCAGGAGAGAAATTTCGACCCCCCGTGGGATACGGGAAAGTGAGTGCAATGACCTCATTCGTGGAAGGAGTGGTATGGCGAACTTTCCAATGATATCCCGAGTTCGATTCGTAAACCGTTACCAGCGTAGGTACGAGTTTTTTGATGAGTCGAATAACGTCCTGATGTCCGTTGAGCAGGCGGCGGGAGGGGTTGCCCGAGGGCGCCTGGGACGGATGTTCGCCGGCGAGCGAGATTACTCGCCGGTGCTTCTCCGTTTCCAGGATTCAGCGAGGGTGGTCACTTTCACGCTGGAGAGGCGGCTCAGTGAGCGGCATGGAGGGCCGGGTGTGGCTCCCATTTTGCGCACGGCGAATGGTGAGGTCGTCGGAACGGTCTTCGCCAACCCGCGTTTGAGCAGGGACGACCCGATGAGCGGGGAGGCATTCAAGAACATCGTGCAGGAAAGGTGGCGGTTGCTGGACGATCGGAGTGCTGTCCTTTGCGAGGCTGAACAGAGGGTCGTCGGTTCTCCTCGTTGGATGGGCGTGCAGACGAAGAAGGTAGATTACAGCGATCCGGAGGGAAATCCCGTCGCCCGGTTCGACGGGAAGTGGATCGAGTTCGTGCGCGAGGTTCCGGTAAATCTGCGAATGCTGGTGATCGCCTCACCGGTCGCTTTCGATCTGCTCGACGGGGCCTGATGCCCGGATGACGGTTGGATTTCTTGGCAGTGCCGCGCTACGGCTCGAATACCGTGAACGCTTCGAGACGGTCGACGCGGGGTCGGGTACCCGGCTGGCCGCACTCGACGAAGTGGCACGGGTGCGGTCTCCACGTGGCAGCATTATCAAGGTCGATCCTGTCGCGACGCCTCGGCTCACCTTCGCGCTGACGGGGTTCGACGGGACGCCGCTGCTATACCTGGACCGCGCCGAGCATCTGAAGCTGTACCCCCTCCCGCCGCAGACGGTGCTGGTCGGTCCGGACGGGACGACGCTGTGCCGCTTCGACTACGAGCATCACTCGCCCCTGAACGGCGGAGGACGCCTGCGGCATGACGAGGCAGGGGCAGCCTTCGTGCCGGCCGTTCGCATGCTGGACGCGGGGGGCCGCCCCTTGGGCGATGTGCTCCTCTCCCAAACTTCGTGGGACAACGAGAAACCCCAACTGGCCGACGGCCAGGACGCTCGCCTGGCCCGATGGGTCGACATGGACGGGGGCGTTCTCGCGGAACGCCGTGACGGCGTGCTCTCCTTCACGGAGGGACTTTCAGAAGCCCGGAGAGCGATGGTGGTCGGCTCCTTCCTGTCGCTGACCATCGAATACCACCATCCGTACGAGAAAGGGAAGGCGTCGGAAAGTGTCCCGAAGGTGTTCCCCGGATATGCTGGCCTGCAAGCCGCATACGATGAATACCAGCTCAAGAGAGTCGGTCTCCGGAAACAACGCGTAAAGGGCGCCGGTCGCGAGTTCCCGGTTTTCCGGGAGGGTGTCAGGTCGTACCGGCTGGAACAGGCGATGAGAATTTCCGCACCCATTTTCGCATTGATCGTCATCGTCAACCTGGTCATGTGGTTCGTGACGTGAACCGACGTCCGCTGATTGACGTTCGTAATGTTCGGGCGTGGTCGGCGGGCTCGTGATGGCCGGTCGCGTTTGATTTGCTTGACGGGGCCTGACATGCGAGCGCCCCGGCTCTGGGGGTGGGGAGCCGGGGCGTTCGGGGGGTGTGGGGGTTAGCGGCGGTCGCCGGGGTGGTTGCCCTTGTAGTTGTTCATCGCTTCCTGGGCGCGCTGCTGCTGGACGCCCAGTTCGCGTGCGAGGTCGCGCATCTGGCCCGCGAAGCCGTTCGCGAGTTTGTCGAGGGACGCGAGGGCCTTCGAGGGGTCGAGGGGCTTGTCGGGGTCGCCGAAGACGGACGAGCTGGCCTCGCGGACCTTCGTCTGGAAGTCCTGGGCGGCCGCGTTGACGGCGGCGCGGATCTCGGCGCTGAGTTCGGCGGAGCCGAGGCGCATGGCTCGGGGGTCGATGTCGAGGCGGGTCAGGCCGCCTTCGGCGCGGTACTCGGCGATGATGCGGCCCTCGGCGGCCTCGCCCGTCCCGACGGCCTCCTGGACGGACTCCTGGATCTTGGTGAAGTCGCCCATCTGCGCCTGCATGTCGCGCTGGAAACGTTCGAAGCCTTCTCCGAGGCTGAAGTCGGCCATGTGTGCTTACTCCTGGTGTGCGGTCTGGATGAGGCGGGTCCCCTTGCGGCGGTCGATGTAGTAGCCGCGGCCGGGGGGAAGGGGGTGGCCCTTGATGTTCCCGAGCACGACGCCCTCGTCCTTGTTACCCGACATGAGCAGGCTGGGCGATCCCATTTCCTTGATGCGCTGCAGGATCGGGTCGTACATCGCGCGGCCCGCGCCGCCGTAGGCGCGGGAGACGATGACGTGCAGGCCGATGTCGCGGGCCTGGGGGAGCAGTTCGGCGAGCTGGGTGACAGGGTTGTTCGAGGTCGCGACGAGGTCGTAGTCGTCGATGATCAGGAACAGGTCGGCACCCGTCCACCAGGAGCGGTCGCGGAGCTGCTCGGGCGTCAGGTCGGCCGGGGGGAGCCGGGCCTGCAGGGCGCCGACGATGTCCTTGACCAGGCCGGACGCGGCGGCGGACGAGGCCGCGTAGCCGATGCGGTGCTCGGTCTCCGCGGCGTCGAGGAGGGCCCGCCGGTAGTCCAGGAAGATCATCCGCGCCTGCTGCGGCGTGTACCGCTCGATGATCGCCTTGGTGATGATCCGCATCAGGTTCGACTTCCCGCACTCGGTGTCGCCGAGGACCATGAAGTGCGATTCCTGCTGGAAGTCGAGGAACACCGGCTGCAGGGACTCCTCGTCGATGCCGATCGGGATGCGCGACCCGGTCTCGGCGGACGACGGCAGCGAGGCCAGCGGCAGGACGGCCGGCAGCATCCGGACCTGCGGGGCCTTCGGGCCGTCCCAGTTCGACGCGACGGCGGCGACGAGCTGCTTGACGCCGTCGGCGAGCGTGGAGTCGTCGGAGTTGCCGTCGAGGCGGGGGAGCGCGGTGAGGCAGTGGTGGCCCTCGCGGGTGAGGCCGCGGCCCGGCTTGCCCTCGGGGACGTTGTCGGCGAGCCGGCGGTCGATCTCCGAGTCGTACGGGTCGCCGAGGCGGAGCTCCAGCTTGGTACCGAACAGGTCCCGAATGTTCATCCGGAATTCAGACCACTTGTTCACCGTCGCGATGACGTGGATGCCGTAACCGAGACCGCGGGCGGTCAGGTCGGTGATGGTGCCCTCGAGGTTCTCGTAGTCCTGCCGGAGGGTCATCCAGCCGTCGACGACGAGGAACACGTCGCCGTACCCGTCGCCGCTGAGCTCCCCGGACGCCCGCATCCGCCGGTACGTCGCCATCGAGTCGATGCCGCGCTCGGCGAACTCGCGCTCGCGGGTCTCCAGCAGCGCGGTGACCTCCGCGACGGTGCGCCGCACGCGGTCGGCGTCGAGGCGGTTCGCGACGCCGCCGATGTGCGGGAGGTCGCTGAGGGCGCCGAGGGTGCCGCCGCCGAAGTCGAGGCAGTAGAACTGCACCTGCTGCGGCGTGTGGGTGAGCGCGAGGGACGCGATGAGCGTGCGGAGCGTCGTCGACTTGCCGGTCTGCGGCGACCCGGCGATGCCGGCGTTGCCCGCGGCGCCCGACAGGTCGACGTACATCGGGTCGCGGCGCTGCTCGAACGGCTTGTCGATGATGCCGGTGATGGCGTGCAGCCGGTTCCGCCAGCCTTCGTGCTGGGTGGTGAGCCCGTGCCCGGGGACGACCGCGAGCGTCGGCAGCAGCTCGTCCAGGGTGGGGGACGCCTCCAGCGGCGGCAGCCAGATCTGGTGCGCGGGCGGGCCCTGGTTCTCGAGCTGCTTGACGATGACGTCGAACAGCGTGCCGACCGACTCGCGCTCCTCCTGCTGCTCCTCCTGCTGCGGCTGCTCGATGACGCGCGGCCGGATGTAGTCCGGGATGTACGGGACGATCTGCTTGACGACCTGCGGCCCGGCCTGCTCGCGCGGCGCGAGGTCCTCGTCGGCCGGTCCGGAGACGTACCCGGCGCGGAACCGGGTCATCGCCTCGGTGCCGAACTTCATGTAGCCGTGACCGGGCGCGGACGGCAGCTCGTAGGCGTCCGGGACGCCCAGCACGACGCGGGACTCCTGCGCGGAGAACGTCCGCAGGCCGATCCGGTACGACAGGTGCGTGTCGAGGCCGCGGAGCTTGCCCTCCTCGAGCCGCTGCGACGCGAGCAGGATGTGCACGCCGAGCGAACGGCCGAGGCGTCCGATCATGACGAACAGGTCGGCGAACTCGGGCTTGGCCGACAGCAGCTCGGAGAACTCGTCCAGGACGAGGAACAGCGTCGGCATCGGCTGGAGGTCGGCGCCCTGCTCGCGGGCCTTCTCGTAGTCGCGCAGCGAGGCGTAGTTGCCCTGGGCCCGCAGGTACTCCTGCCGCCGCACCATCTCGCCGTGCAGCGCGTCGTACATGCGGTCGACGAGCGGGAGCTCGTCCTCCAGGTTGGTGATGATCGCGGAGACGTGCCGGAGGTTCTCCATCCCCAGGAACGTCGCACCGCCCTTGAAGTCGACGAGGACGAAGTTCAGCACCTCGGGCGAGTGCGTCATCGCGAGCCCGAGGACGAGCGTCCGCAGCGCCTCCGACTTACCGGAACCGGTCGCGCCGATGCACAGGCCGTGGGGGCCCATGCCGCCCTGCGCCGACTCCTTGATGTCGAGGTGGACGGGCCGTCCCTCGGGGTCGATGCCGATCGGCACCCGCAGCCGGTTCCGCGGCGCGCGGGGACGCCACATCTCCGCGGCGTTCACGTTGAACGGGTTCTCGATGCCGAGCAGCGACGTCACCGTGGTCGCGCCGGACAGCGCGTCCTCCTCCGGCCCGGCGGCGGCGCTGGCGCGCAGCGGCGCGAGCTGGCGGGCGAGGGCCTCCGCCTGCTGCAGGGTGATGGAGTCGGGCTTGCCGATGCGGTTGGGGACGTCCTTGCCGGTGCGGTCCTTCGTGAGCCGCGCGACCTGCTCCTTGGTGACGGCGACGCGCAGCATCGCCTGCTCCATGACGGGCGCGGTGGAGCCGGTGAGGTCGATGACGCAGACGCCTTCGACGCCGTCGGCGGCGAGCTGCGAGTCGTAGGACGCCTGGCCGCCGTCCATGATGATGATGTGGTACGGCAGGTCGTCCTGCGACAGTCCCGGCTGGAACCGCGGACGGTCCTTCACCTCCTGCCCGAACATCGCCTCGAGCGTCGACATGCTCTCGGCCATGAGCCGGACGGGCCCGGCCGCGTCGGTCTCGGTGGGGTGCAGGTTGTGCGGCAGCCACTTGATCCACTGCCACCACGGCATCCGCTGCTTGGACGCGCACACCGCGATGCGCACGTCGTCGGGGGAGTGGAACGTCGCGATCTGCACGATCAGCGCCCGGATCAGCCCGTACACGGCCTCCGGGTCACCGGACGGGACGAGCCGCGCGAACGACCGCAGCGACACCGAGATCGGCAGGTTCGGGACGTTGGAGTGGGCGCGCACGAACCGCCGCAGGGCGCCCGCGGTCATCGGCTCGAGGTCCTCGATCGGCTTCGTCTCCGGCGGGATCAGCTGCACCGCGAGTTTCTGCGCGCCCGTCCCGATCCGGACCTGGATGAAGTCGTCGTCGGACGGCCGGCGCTCCCACAGCCGGGCGCTCATCGCCAGCCACCACAGCGACGCCGGGTCGGGGCTGCCCCATTCCATCGCCTCCCGCTGCTGCTTCGCGGCGGCGCGGACCTTCTTGCGGACCTGCCCGAGGTAGCGCAGGTAGTCGCGGCGGTCGTTGTTCAGCTTGACCTTGCGTTCGCCGCTGCTGCGGCCGACCTGGCCGAGCATCATGCCGAACATCGAGATCGCGAACATGCCGCCCGCGACGTACTGGAGCGGGCCCCCGCCACGGCCCACCAGCATGAAGACCATGGCGCCGGAACCGGCCAGCATCGGCAGGTACGTCAGCACTCCCTGGAATCCCTGCGGGATCAGCTCGGGAAGTTCGGGGGGAGACTCAAGCAGGATCTCTCCACGCGGCGGCGCGGGGGGTTTCCGCCGCTCCCTGCGTCGGACGATCACCGTGCTCACGCTGCTGTTCCTCCCTCGCACCGGAGAGCGGCCCGCCGACCCCGGGGAGATCGCCCGCCCGTCGGATCGTCGGCGGCATGCGCCCACTTGACCGGATTGATGGTAGAGGTCTCGCCGGACGCCGACTACACGGTGGGAGTGTCCGGATACTAGGGTTAGCCCGATTCGCACTACTGAGGAGGCACGGGTCCCGGCACACCTGACCGTAACCGCAGGTGTCACGCCCCCCGTTTCAACCGGACAACTTGCGAGGACATCGTGAGCGCTCCCCCTGGGGCCGATCTCTGCCGCGTCACGGTCGTCGGGCCGAGCCGACGGGTCGACATCGCCCTGCCCGCGGACTCCACGTTCGCGGAGCTGTACCCGACGATCCTGCGGTACGCGGGCCAGAACCTGGCGGACGCCGGGCTGGCGCACGGCGGCTGGGTCCTGCAGAAGCTCGACGAGGCGCCGTTCGACCCGTCGAGCACGCCGTCCCACGCGGGACTGCGCGACGGTGACCTCATCTACCTGCGGCCGCGCATGTCGCAGATCCCCGACCTCGCGTTCGACGACGTCCCCGACGTCGTCGCGACCGCCGTCAACGAGCGGCCCGGACGCTGGCGGCAGGACTCCACCCGCAGGTTCGCGCTGGGCTGGGGCGTCGCCGGGCTCATCGTCGGCGGCCTCACGCTGCTGCTGTCCGGGCCGTCCTGGCTGGTCCCCGCGATCGTCGCGGGCGCCATCGCGATCGTCCTGCTCGCGGGCGGCGTCGCGCTGTCGCGGGCGCTGGGCGACGCGGGCGCCGGCGCGGCGCTCGGCTACGCCGCCCTCCCGTACGCGTTCCTCGCCGGGATGCTCGCCCCCGCCGGGGACGACGCCCTGCTGGACCTCGACGCCCTGCATCTGGTCGCGGGCTTCGGCGCGGTCGTCCTGGCCGCGACGATCGCCGGGTTCGGCATCGCGCAGGGACTCCCCGTCTTCTACGGCATCGCGATCGCCGCGCTGTTCGGGACGATCGACTGCGCGATCCCGATGGTGTTCGACATGGACGCCGCGGGCGTCGCGGCCGTCACCGTCACGATCGTCCTCGCGCTGACGCCGCTGCTGCCGGGCATCGCGTTCAAGTTCGCGCGCGTCCGGCTCCCACCGGTGCCGAGCAGCGCCGAGGACCTGCGCCGCGACACCCTCTCGGTGGACGGCCAGGAGCTGCTGGAGCGCACGGCCCTCGCCGACCGGTACGTCACCGGCGGCGTCTCGGCGATCGGCCTGACGGTCCTCGGCGGCGCGATCCCGCTGTCGTTCGACGACGGCTGGGTGTCGCCCGTCATGTGCCTGGTCATCGCGTTCGCGGTGCTGCTGCGGGCCCGGCTGTTCCGCGGCCGGAACCAGAAGCTGTGGATGCTGGTCCCGGGCGTCGCCGCGCTGGCGCTGCTCGCCGTCGGCACCGCGCTGAGCATGGACTCGCAGGCGATGCTGCTCGTCGCCGTGCTGGTGCCGACCCTGGTGGTGTCGGGCATCGCGGTCGGCGTCGGGATGTGGCTGCCGGGCAACCGGCCGACCCCGTTCTGGGGACGCGCCGGCGACATCCTCGAGATCATGCTGGTGGTCGCGATGATCCCGCTGGCGCTCGGCGTCGCGGGCGTCCTCGAGTACGTCCACACCCTGGCGAGCTGACCGGCGAGGAGGACGTTCGATGCAGACGAAGAGGGATCTCCTCCAGGCGCACCGCCTGATGACGCACCGCGCGTCGCAGGCGCTCATCCTGGCCGAGCCCGACTTCCCGGAGCAGCCGCTGCGCAAGCTCAACGTCGGGCTGTTCGCCGGCATCATGGTGGGGGTCCTGGCGGCGGCGGTGTTCGGCATCGTCGGCCTCCTGTTCGGGGGCGGCAACAAGGGCCTGGACGCGAAGGGCATCGTCCTCATCGAGGAGGAGACCGGCGCGCACTACGTGTGGTGCACCCCGCAGGGCTCCCAGGAGGACGTGCTCTGCCCCGTCGCGAACTACGCGTCGGCGAAGCTGGCCGCGTCCCTGGCGGGGGGCTCGCCGCAGCAGAAGACGGTGTCGGCGGAGTCCCTCCAGGACTTCCCCCGCGGCCCCCGCATCGGCATCGCCGACGCCCCCGACTCCGTCCCGACGGCGGACCGGCTCGTCGGCGGCCCGTGGTCGGTGTGCGTCCGGCAGCGGCAGCAGGGCGGCGTCGGCCAGTCGGTCGTGTCGCTCGTCGCGGGCCAGAAGGTCGGCGGCGAGAAGGTCGACCCGAACAGCGGCGTCGTCGTCAGCACCGGCCAGAACGCCAACTGGCTGATCTGGAAGAACCAGCGGATGAAGCTGTCGCCCGCGGGCCTCACCGTGCTCGGCGCGTCCGCGCCCGCGCAGGTCTCGCCCGGCTTCGTCAACGCGCTGCCCGCCGGCCCGGACTTCGCGCCGCCGCAGATCCAGGGCGCGGGCGGCAACCCGTCCTTCGAGGGCGCCACCGGCAAGGTCGGGCAGGTCTTCGTGGTCAAGGGCGTCGGCGCCGGCGACCAGCACTACGTGCTCCTCGCCGACGGCTACGCGCCCGTCACCGCCCTGCAGGCCGCGCTCATCCAGAACTCGGCGTCCTACGCGCTGCCGAAGAACAGCCCGCTGGACGGCAGCGCCGTCACCACGCACCGCTCGGCGCAGAAGCTCACCGACGAGCGCCTGCCGCAGGCCGCGATCCGGCTCCGCTCGTACGACCCCGCCGAGTCGCTCTGCGTCGTCTACCCGGACACCGCGAAGGGCTCGCAGACGGCCGAGCTGACGATCGGCGGCGGCCAGGACCTGCCGATGCCCGCGCAGGCGTCCGGATCGGGCGTCGACAATGTCGTGCTGCCCCCGGGCAGTGCAATTCTCGCGGGCGTCCTGCCGAACTCCGGATCGGTCGAGGCGATCAACACCTACCAGCTCGTCACCGATTCCGGACGCCGCTACTCGCTCGCGTCCGCGGAGACGGCGAGCGCACTGGGATACCAGATCTCGGCGGACAAAAACGATTCGGTGCCCGTCCCCGCCAACCTGCTGAACCTCATCCCGCAGGGGCCCGCGCTGGACCCGCAGAAGGCCGTCCTGCCCGTCACCTCGGGCGGTGCAACGGGATGACCGACAGCTACCGGAAGATCAGGTTCGTGTCACTTCGGCTTGATACGCTCCTGATCGTCGCGCATGCCACGGAGGAGTCGTTGTGAGTCAGGCCTTCAGTACGGACTACGCCACGATGAAGCAGGCCGAGGCCATGTTCAAGAGCACGCACACCCAGATGGTGCAGGCCCTGGACGACCTCGAGGCCGACGTCGAGGCGCGCCTCGCCGTGTGGGAGGACGACTCGCGCGACGCCTACTTCGAGGCGAAGGCCAAGTGGGACAAGGCCGCCCGCGAGATGGCCGACCTGGTCAAGGAGTTCGGGCAGGGCATTGGCACCGCCCAGCAGAACTACCAGTCCGCGGAGCAGTCCAACACCTCACTGTGGGGCTGACCGGCGCACTCGACAAGTCGGCTTCGCATTTTCGCAGTTCACGCCGGGGTCGACAGATATCTGTTCGCTCACCTACGGTGGTGGGCTTTACCGTAAGGGCGATGTGCCGCACGATGGGGTGAAACTCGTGGCAATCGGGTCGAACCGATCAGGCGCACGCCGCGTCCAACACGATGCAAGTGGCTACTGGAAGGGATGACTGATGGGTCAGAGGTCAACGGTCGACAGAGCAGAAATGGCCCAGGCCGCCCAGCGGGTGGAGGCCGCGGCTCAGGACCTGCGCAAGATGCAGGGCGACCTCGGCCAGGAGCAGGCACAGCTCCAGGGCCGCTGGATCGGTGAGGCGGGCAACGCCTTCACCCGCGTCTACAACGAGTTCAACTCCGAGCTGGGCAACGTGCTCCAGGTCCTCGACGGTCTGCACGAGAAGCTCGTCCAGGTCAAGATCAACTACGAGGCGAGCGAGCAGCAGCAGGCGGAGGAAGTCAACCGCGTCGCCGGCCTGCTCAACGGCTGACCGTAACGAAGAGACCCGAAGGCACGAAGGAGAACGATGTCCTTTCAGTCAATGGACTTCGGCGCGATGCAGCAGGCGTACGCGTCGTTCCAGCAGAAGCACAACCAGATGCGCCAGGAGCTCGACGACCTCGCGCGCAACGTCGAGAGCAAGCTCGGCCAGTGGGAGGACGGCGCTCGCGAGGCGTACTTCCAGGCCAAGGCCGAGTGGGAGAAGTCGGCCGACGACATCTCCCGCATCCTGAACCAGCTCGGTGTGGTCATCAACTCGTCCTCGGAGACGGGCCAGGCCACCGTCAAGAACAACGTCTCCATCATCGGAGGCTGACGTCGCCCGCCGTCGATCGGCCGCCGGAACCGTCCGGCGGCCGATCGATGGCGACCGTCAGGATCCGTCTCCCGCGGCAGACCTGACGTATCCGTAATCGCCAGAGCGGCAGTAGTGGATTCGGTGCGGGCTCTTCCGGCCCGCCGGGGGAGGCTCTCATGGGTCAGAAGAGTGAAATCGACAAGGACGAAGTCAGGAACATCCTGCGCGTCCTCAAGAGCAACCTGGCGTCGTTCGAGAGCGGCAGCGGCACGCGCAACGACATCTCGATGAACGCCAACATCACGAACGCGGAACTCGGCCAGTACCCGGCCGTGGCGGCCCTCAACGCCTCGACGCAGTCGGCGTACGGCCAGATCAAGGGCCAGTACGACGGGTTCATCTCTAGCTACGAAGGCATCATTCAGGCGCTGGAGACGATGGTCGGCAACCACGAGGAGACCGACCGGGGCAACGCCGCCAACGCGAACCAGGTCAACGCGAACCTCAACAACACTTCTGCGTACTGAGACCGGCTGACTAGGTGGGATTGAGAAATGGGTAACACTCCGCACCAGGAGCCGATCCGCTCGAACATGGACAGTCCTGTCGAGTGGGACGGTGGCATCGATGAGATGAACCAGATCCTCGACGCGATGGACCCCGGCCGTGTCGAGGGTGCCGGCAACGCCTACAACGGCGCGGCCGCGAAGTTCGAGAGCGCGGCGAGGGTTCTGCGCAACCAGATGTCCGCGTTGGCCAACGTCTGGAAGGGCGACGACGCCGACGCCACCGTCCAGCAGATGGAGCGTCTCCAGACCAGCGCCGAGAACATGCGCCAGGTCTCCGACGAGGCCGGCCGTGCGCTGGTGAACCACGCGGCAGTCATTCGCCAGTTCCAGCAGAACCGTCCGGGCAAGGGTTTCTTCGGCAACCTGTCCTGGGACGACGCGGGCGTCGTGGCGGCCGGAACGGTCGTCGCGGGCCCGGCGGGCGGCATGATCGCCCTCGGCGGCAAGAAGATCGGTGAGGCGCTCGGCATCCTCGACAGCGCCGAGGACGAGGCCGCGCAGAACCACATGCGCCAACTCGGCGAGGCGACCAACAACTCGAACACGCAGATGCCCGCCAGCATCTCCACCAACCTGCCGACGACCGACCGCTTCACGCAGACGCCTCCGAACAACCCGAACCTCGACGGTGGCGGCGGCAGCATCCCCGGTGGCGGCGGCATGGGCGGCGGCCTCCCCGGCGGTGGCAGCATGCCGGGCGGCGGGAGCATGCCCGGCGGCGGCGGCCTTCCGGGCGGCGGAAACCTCCCCGGTGGTGGCAGCATCCCCGGTGGCGGCGGAAACCTGCCCGGCGGCGGCGGCAGCATCCCCGGCGGTGGCGGTATCGGCGGCGGTGGCGGCAGCATTCCGGGTGGCGGCATCGGCGGCGGCAGCTCCGACCTGGCCGGTCTCCCCGGTGGCGGTGGCGGCCTGTCGGGCGGCGGCGGCGGCCTCGGCGGTGCGGACCCGTTCGGTCGCGGCGGCCTCGGCGGCGGCGGTGGCGGCATGCCCGGCGGCGGCGGTGCCCTCGGTGGTGCCGGTGGCGGCATGGGCGGCGCGATGCCCGGTGCCGGCGGTCTCGCCGGTGGCATGGGCGGCGGTCGCGGCGCCGGTGGCGCCGGAGCGGGCGGCAAGGGCCTTGGATCCGGTGCCGGTGGCCGTGGCATGATGGGCGGCGCCCCGATGGGCGGCGGAGGCGGCGGCGGTAACAACCAGGAGGAGCACGAGCGCACCACCTGGCTCACCGAGGACGAGGACGTCTGGGGCGGTAACGAAGGCGACACCGCTCCCCCGGTGATCGGCTGACCGCAGGCTCGGCCACAAGAGAATGCGTGACACGGCGTGAGCGGTTCGGACGAGCGTTCGAACTGCTCACGCCGTATCCCATTGAGCGAGGTTGTGCTGTGCGACGGATGACACGATGGCTGGCCGGGATCGGAGCGAGCTCCCTTCTGGTCCTCACCAGTGCGACGCCCGCCGGGGCCGTCCCCGGACCCCGAAACGACCAGTGGTGGTTCAAGGCGTGGGAGATCCAAACCAAGGCCTGGCCGATCACTCAGGGGTCCGGCGTAACCGTTGCGGTGATCGACGATGGTGTTAACGGGCAACTTCCGGATCTCCGCGGAGCCGTCGTCCCCGGCACCAACACCGTGACGGGGAATGGAAACGGGCAGATCGGCAACACGTCTGTCCTGGAAGATTCGCACGGCACCGCCATGGCGGCTCTGATCGCAGCTCAAGGCGCGGGGAGCGGCTACGTCGGGGTTGCGCCGCAGGCAAAGATCATGCCGATCCTTTCGGACTATCGTTCGTGGGATAAAGCGATCCGCTATGCGGCGGACAACGGCGCCAAAGTCATCAACATGTCTCAAGGGTTCTCCGTAGGCAACCAGTGCCGCGCGGAGACGCAGCAGGCCATCGCTTACGCCTTGGAACGGGACGTCGTTGTCGTGGCGTCCGCCGGTAACACCGGCGATCAGGCGAACAGGCCCGAGGAGCCTGCCAACTGCGCGGGTGTCCTCGCGGTGGGTGCCGTCGACAATCAGAAGACGCCCTGGACGTCGACTCAGCGGCAGCCGTATGTGGCGGTGGCCGCACCCGGCTTCCCCGTGAACTCTCTGCGTGCCGACGGTCAGGTGGTCGACAGGCTCGCCGGCACCAGCCAGGCCGCGGCGCTCACTTCCGGGGCCGTGGCCCTCGTGCGGTCGAAGTTCCCGCAGATGCCCGCACGCGAAGTCGTCCAGAGGGTCATCGGCACGGCCAAGGACGCAGGGCCTCCCGGCAAGGACAACATGACCGGGAACGGTGTCGTGATTCCGGCGGCGGCGTTGACCGCCCAGGTGCCCAAGAACGCGCCGAACCCGGTTTTCGCTGCCTACGACCAGTGGAAGCAGGCGAATCCGAACGCGGTCCAGGGCGGGCAGCAGGGCGGTCAGGCGGCCGAGAAGAAGGACGTGCCGCCGTCCGAGCAGACGAAGGCGGCCGACAGCGCCGACCGGAACACGATCATCTTGGTCTCGGTCGTCGGCGCGGTCGTCCTCGTGGTGGCCTTGGTCCTCTTCTTCGTCCTTCGGAAGAACAAGAAGAAGGCGCCTCCGATGGGGCCCGGCCCCGGCGGCGGGTTCGGTCCGCCGGGAGGGCAGCAGGGGCCGCCTCCGGGGTGGGGCGGTCAGCAGCCGCCGGCTCCGCAGGGTGGGCCGCAGGGTGGGCCGCAGTACATGCCGCCGCAGCCGCCGATGCAGCCGCAGGGCGGGCAGCCGCAGGGGCCGCCGCCGCAGGGGCCCGGTGGGCCGCACGGCGGGCCGTACCCGCCGCAGTAGCGAACAAAGGCTTTTGAAGGGGGCGTCGCTTGCGCACAGTGCCGTGCGCGGGCGGCGTCCATTCATGTGCGTCAGTTACCGGAAGGGGAGAACATTGAAGATGCGTTTCGCCGTTCCCGTCGCCGCGCTCACGCTCGCGTTCAGCGTGAGCGCCTGCGGTGGGGATTCCGAGGACGGCGCCGGTGACGGTGCGTCGTCCGCGGCGCCGCCCACCGCGGCTTCGAGCGCCCCGGCCGCGACGCCGTCCCAGAGCGGGTCCGGTGGCGGGTCGATGACCGGGAACGGCGGCGGCGGGTCGATGACCGGCAACGGCAGCGGCAGCGGTAGCGGCGGCGCGGGGATGACGTCGCAGCAGAAGATGCTCGCCAAGGTCGTCGAGTGCATGCGCGCCAAGGGTTACGACATGCCCGACCCGGAGCCGGGGAACCCGGCGGTCGCCCCCCGGAACACCGAGGGCAAGGACCCGAACAAGGTCAACGCGGACTCGCAGGAGTGCGTCCAGAAGGCGCAGGCGGGCTGACGCCCCTGCTCGTGCCGCTCATCGGGCGCGGCTTCCGGTGAGCGGCACGAGCGCGGCCACGAGCCGCGAGAGGAGCCGGACGCGCCCGCGTCTTCGAGCCGGACGGGCGTGCGGGCGGCGTGGCGTGCACCAGGTGCCGTCCCCTCTCCTTCCCGGAGGCACCCGGACGGGCGGCGGGCCGAGCGCGGCGCGGAGCTGACGGGCGAGGCCGACGGCGTTCTTCGCCTCGACCAGCCGGTCGGGGAGCATGGCCCAGAGCGATCCGCAGAACTCGCCGTACCAGATGCAGATGCCCGGGAACGTCCGGCGCAGGTCGGCGACGGCCTGGTCGATGTCGGCGTCCAGCTCGATGAAGGCGCTGTCGGGGCTGTGGGGCATGGTCTCTCCAGGGACGGGCGTGCGGTTCACCAGGTCGCGGGGAACATGCGGTGCTTGAGGATGCGGTCCACGAGGTCGGCGGCGGCTTCGGCGTCGCCGCACGGGCAGAGGTGGCGCCGTCCGGCCTCGCGGTAGGTCCATCTCCCGCCGGGGGTGGCGTGGACGCCGATCGCGGCGAGGACGCGGCCGCCCGCGAGCACCCAGAGCAGCGGCGGCCGGGCTCGGAGGATGCAGGCGTAGCCCTTGGTGCGGAGGACGGCGGCGAGGGCGTCGAGGTACCGGACGGCCGTGGCGCGCCCCCGCCAGGTGCGCCAGCCCAGGACGAGTGCGTGGGCCCGGACGGTCAGAGCGCGCACCGCACCCACACGATCTTCCCCGTCTCGTACAGGGGACGGACGCCCCAGGACTGGACGAGCTCGACGATCAGCGGCAACCCCCGTCCGCTCGTCGCGTCATGGTTCTCCGGACGGACGATCGGGAGACCCGCCCCCTCGTCCCACACCTCCACGCACACGGTGCGCTTGGGCTCGTCCGGGAAGATGCGGACGACGATGTGGCCGATACCCACGTGTTTGTAGGCGTTGGTAACCAGCTCCGTAACCACGAGCCGCCCGACGAAGTCGTCCGAGATGCCCAGTACCCGGAATTGCTCGACGAGGAAGCGCCGTGCGTGCGCGGGCGCCCGGTCCGTCGGAGCGAGGACGAGCGTCGGCGTCTCCGGCGCCAAAGCCACAGCTGACATCGGCAGATCCCTCCTGTGGTGATGCGGCCGACCCCGCCCCGGACCCGCATGACCGGATCAGGCCAGAGTCACCCTGTGTGCTCGAACGACCACAATCAAGCCACGCGAGTGCGTACGATTCCCCGTGAGTGCAGAAGCACTGCCAATTCGCTAACAACCGCTATCGCGACTGCTAACCATGGGCGGGGGCGCCATGTCGACGGAGAACAAGATCAAGCCCGAATTTCTGAGCTTCGGTGCCGAGGTCAAGCGCCTCCGAGTGGCGGCCGGGCTCAATCAGCAGGGCCTCGCCGACGTGGTCAACGTGACGCGCAGCTACGTCACGCTGGTCGAGTGCGGTCGCACGCGCTGCCGCCGGGACTTCGCCCTGCGGTTGGACCGGGCGCTCAAGTCAGGGACGACCCTCGTCGACGCATGGGACGAGCTACTAGAATCGATCAAGTCCGTTAAGTACCCGGAGTTCTTTGCCAACTTTCCGAAGGCCGAGCAGAGTGCGATCATGCTTCGTGCCTTTGAGGAGCGAGTCATACACGGCTTGCTGCAGACGGAAGCCTATGCTCGCGTCCTCCTAGGTGACGAGGACGCCGTGAAGAACAGGATGCGGCGCCAGAAGATCCTCGAGAAGGATCCTCGGCCCGTGGTCTCAATCATCATGGACGAGACGGTTCTCTACCGTGAGGTCGGCGGGAGAGAGGTGATGAAAGAGCAGTTGGAGCACCTGCTCGTGCTGGCCGAACAGGAGAAGGTGCGGCTTCAGATCGCTCCGATCCGTTACATACGGAACGTGTGGGGGTCCTTCGCGGTCGCCACGCGCCCAGACCACAAGCAGGTGGCTTACGCGATTAAGGCGTGGGGTGGGGAGACCACTACCGATCCGGACGAGATTGCGATAGCGGTCGAGACTTTCGTCATTTTGCAGTCGGAAGCGTTGAACGTTAGAGACACGCGTGACCTGATCAGAAAGGTGATTGAGGAGAGATGGACCTGAGCAAGGCGACATGGCGCAAGTCTGTTCGTAGCAGCGAACAGGGGGACAACTGTGTTGAGTTGGCGTCGGTGTCGGGGATCGTGGCCATCCGTGACAGCAAGGATCCCGTCGGTCCCAAGCTCGTGGTGAGTCGTCGTGACTTCCGGCGGTTCGCTGAGGTGCTCAAGGAGCTCTGACCGTCCGGCTCGTCCGGCTCGTCCGTTCGCGGCAGGGGACGGACGGGCGGGGCCTCGGCGAAGCGTTCGCCACCGATCCAGGCCGTTCTCAACAACACCCTCTTTGAGGGGGCCTTCGGCGATGAACTGGCTGGTGATGGGGAGTCGGCCACGCGGTGTCGTCGAACGCGAGCCATGGTGCGGAGGCCAGGGCAGGGGGCGTGGAGCCGGTGCCCCCGGCCGGCGAGCGTCCGCCGCCAGGTGCGGGCGACCTCCGGATCGACGGGGGGACGGGCGCCGAGCCGTCGGCCGAGGATGTCCGCGGCGATCGCGAACCGCTCGTCCCAGGACGGGGCGGCGCGCAGCCTGTCCTCGGCCCGTGCGGCGTCGCGGCCCCAGATGTCGGCGAGGGCCCCCAGCGTCCCGGTGAGCTCGGACGACGCGCCGAGCACGGCGGCCGCCGCGTCCGGTTCCAGGCGGATCTGCAGGCACTCCCCGGTCCCATGGCCGGTGGTCCGGAGATCGCCGGGGAGCAGGCCGACGACGACACTGCCGCGCTCCCGCCGGCCGGGTCCGTCGTGGACGATGCCTTCTCCATCGGCCAGATCGATGAGCAGGGTGACGGACGGGTGCGCGACCATGGCGATGTCGACGCGTCCGGGAACCCGATGGCGGAACCCGGCCATGCTGATCCCCGGCAGCCCGTTCGTCGAGCGCGGGACGGCGACTTCCACGTCCGTCCAGTCGAACGGTGTTTCGGTCGACGGCACGGGGCCAGCTTACGGCCGCCGCGCGAGGAGGCCGGGCGTCAGCGTCCCGCGGCCGCGAACGTCAGCAGCAGTTCGCCGGTGGCCTCGGGCGCTTCCAACATGGGCATGTGCCCGACGCCGGGCAGCGTCTCGACCCGCGCGCCCGGCATCGCGTCGTACCGGTGCGCCGACGACGGCTCCCAGCGGGGGTCGGCGGCGCCGAAGACCACCAGGACCGGGAGGTCGAGAGCGGCCAGGCGATCGGGCAGGCTCCGTTCGGCGATGTAGGCGGTGTTCTTGCGCAGCGCCGCCCTGAACGTGCGGTAGGTGGTGCTCCGAAGCTCGGCGACCATGTCGTCCGGGACGTCCACCGGCCGGGCGGCCGTCGCCTCGATGCCCCTGCGGATCATCGCGTCGGAACGTCTCGACCACAGCAGCGGGCCGACGGGCGGCCCCAGCAGCACCCACACCACGTCATGCGACTCGGCGGGCGGGGACTGGCCGCAACCCGGCAGGTCGACCCGGATGAGGTGATGGTGGCCGGCGAGAGCCGGGACCATGGGGCTCCAGGGGCCGCCCGAGGGCCCACCTGTCTTGGACAAATGTTCCCGCCGGGCCCACTGCCGGACGGGCCTTAGCCGTGGGCGTTCCTCGTTCTGCTCGACATGAGCTTCAGCGCGCCGTGCGGGACGCTGACGCACAGCGCCGTGGGCGCGAGCACTGTGAGAACCCCGAGCAGGCCCGCCAGCAGGGAGTTCGCGATGGTGGCATCGGTGGCCACGGCGGCAAGGAACACGTAGACCATGGCCAGCGCTCCGGCGACGGCAGAGGCGATGAGCCACTTGGTGAGCAGGCGTCCGCTCTTGGCGGCCACATCTCCGATGACGCTGGCTGGCAAGAACAGCAGCGGAACCAGGACGACGCCCACCACACCGGCGAGCAGCGCCATGAACGGCCCGGCCAGTGGTCCGCCGGTGTCCGCATCGGCGATGACCGCGTACGCGAGCAGACCGGCGTAGACGACGACGCTTTCCACGATGAACGCCAAGCAGGCGACTGCCGCACCAACCAGGTGCCCGCCAGTTCTTACGAACACAACGCTCTCCCTGAGATCAGGCCCGGTCGGTATTCCCGGCACAGGTGCGCCAGGCCGAAGCGGGTCGGCGGCTGACGCCCGTCCACCTGCCAAAACGCCCGGATTGTGATCATATCGGGCGCTTAGGTTGGCCGGTCGCGACGACCTGCGCACGTGCCGTGCCGTGCCGTCGCAGGCGAGAACGTCCCCAGGGCGGCCGACCCGGCGCGTGATCGGCCGGCTCGGGCGAGCCGGTCCCGCCCGGCGACTCGCGCTGGGCGCCGGTGCGCGCCCCAGCGGCGTGCCGGGGAAACCGGCCCTAGTCCGGGCGGCGGGCCAAGGACGCGAGGATGATCTCCCGCGTCGTGCGGACCGTGGTCGCGAAGGCGGCCGGGTCACGGCCGATGCGTTCCGCGCCGGCACGCATGACGCCGGACAGCAGCTCCACCGTGAGCTGGACGTCGCCGACGTCGCGGAACTCTCCGCGCGCCATGCCGTCCCGGACGACGTTCTCCACCTCGACGACGATCGCGTGGAACGGGCTGTCGGGGCCCTTCGGCGCCTCGGTGCCCGGCAGGCCGGTGCCCGGCCGGAACATTAGCTGCAGGATCTGGTCGGTGAACGCCTCCAGGACCGCCTCGATGATCTCCCGCAACCGGTCGGCGGCCGGGTCCGTGGACCGCGCCGCGATCGCGGTCACGCGCTCGACGGCGGGGCGGCCCGCCCGCTCGGTCAGCGCCAGGACCAGCGCGCTCTTGTCGCGCGCGTAGTTGTACAGCGTGTTGCGCGCGAGCCCGGCCTTGGCCGCGATGTGGCCCATGTTGATCGAGTCGTAGTCGCGTTCCAGCAGCATCCGCCGCATCGCCTCGGCGAGGTCCGCCCAGACCATCTCGTGGTGCTCTTCGATGCTGGCTCCCCGGATCCGCGGCATCCGATCACACTCCCCTCAGCCGCGGTTTCCGCGTGTCTGCTCGGCGGCCAGACCGGCGCTCGATAGATGCGCGTTCTCCTGGTGCGTCGAGGTGAGCTTGACGTGGTTGAGGCGCCAGCCGTCCGCCGTCCGGACCGCCTCGTTGTCGTAGAAGCCGACCACCAGCCAGCGATTGGGCCCGCCCCGGGCGAGCTCGTCCGGGACCCAGTGCTCGGCGCGGACGTGCGCGTGGATCGTCGCGCTGTCGCCCTGGACGTCGACGACATGGCCGGTGATGGCGTGGTGGGTCGCCGTGTAGGGCGCGAAGGAGGCGCGGAGAACCTCGACGTAATCACCGAGCGGCACGGTCGCGGGCGGGATCCCGGCGACCGACTCGAAGTCGAGCGTGACCGGGTCGGTGTGGACGAGGCCGGGCAGCTCGGTGAACTCCTTCAGGTCCGCGATGTCGGCATACCGGCCGAGCAGTTCGATGAGATCGGCGCGATCTCTGAGTGCGTCCACGGGACAACCCCTTCCACTCATGACGACGAGGCCGGACCTTCGCTGCGCTGCGCTCGCGCGCGCCGGCCACTGCCTCGCCCCCTATTTATCGACAACCTGTCGCAAGGATTACGACGATCTGTCGCAAAACTCAACCCGGGGGCTTCCGAGTCGCATACTGGGCTGGTGCGTCGAGCGTTCGCCCATGACGCGGCCGTCCTCATGAGGGCCGACGATGATCCGCGGGCTCCGGGTGCGGCCGTCACGGCCGCGCTGTGCGGGCACTGGGACCACGAGCCGCCGTGCCCGCTGGCGCCCCACCACGTCGCCGCCGAACGTTCGGGCGACACGGTACGGCTGCGGATCCTGTTCGCGGCCGAGCCGGCGGACGAGGCGGAGGTCCGTGACCGGATCGAGGCCGCCCTGTCCCGAGACCATCTCGACGGCCCGGACGGTGTCACCGTGCGGTGGAGGTTCTGTGGTGCGCAGCCGGGCTCCGTCCAGCCGGACGAAGCCCAGCACGCCGAACAGCTCGCCCGAGGGTGACACGCGTGACCGGGGCGTCGACTCCGCCACGTGCCACCGCTCTGCAAGCACGTCGGATGTGCGGGTGCGGCGTCAGCAATTGCAGGTGGGGCCGCAGTCCGTGCAGCCGGTGCAGTCGGACGTCTTGGGCGTCGCGGCCTGGGGGAGGGGCGCGCAGCAGGCGTCGCCGCGCCAGGCTTCGCGGCCTTCCTTGACCGCGACGGCGGCGATGACGAGGGCGGCGAGCGGGTCGGCCCAGGTCCAGCCGAACAGCGAGTTGACCGCGAGGCCGACCAGGAGCACCGCCGACAGGTAGGTGCAGAGCAGCGTCTGCTTGGAGTCGGCGACGGCGGTGGCCGAGCCGAGTTCGCGGCCGGCGCGGCGCTGGGCGTACGACAGGCCGGGCATGATCGCCAGCGAGAGGGCGGCGAGGACGAGGCCGGGCGTGGAGTGCCCGGCCTCGCCGGTGCCGGTGAGGGCGCGGACGGCGTCGGCGGTCACGTACGCGGCGAGCGCGAAGAACGAGAGCGCGATGACGCGCAGCGCCGTCTTCTCGCGGCGCTGCACCGTGGCGGGGTCGCGGGCGGCGAACTGCCAGGCGACGGCGGCGGCCGAGGCGACCTCGATCACCGAGTCGAGCCCGAACGCGATGAGGGCGCCGGACGACGCGGCCGTCCCGGCGGTGATCGCGACGGCGGCTTCGACCACGTTGTAGGTGATGGTCGCCGCCACCAGCAGGCGGACGCGCCGGGCCAGCAGCGCCCGGCGCACCGGCGGGTCGACGGTCGCGGACATCGTCAGCAGCACCCCTGTTCGTCCGCGTCGGGGCAGGTGGCGTCGGCGGCGACCGCGATGACGGCGGCGCGCAGGTCGTCCAGGGCGTGCCCGAGGCGGGCGTCGGCCAGCTCGTAGCGGACGCGCCGGCCCTGCGGCACCGCGACCACCAGCCCGCAGTCGCGCAGGCACGCCAGGTGGTTCGACAGCCGGGTCCGGGAGATGCCCAGGGTGTCGGCCAGGTCCGCGGGGTGGGCGGGGGCGTCGTGGAGGGCGAGGAGGATCCGGCAGCGGGTGGGGTCCGCCAGCGCGCGGCCGAACCGCGTCAGCGCGTCCAGTCCGGTGGCCAGGTCGACGGGGACGTCCGTGGAGTTCGCCATGGACGTCACGGTACACGTCTCCCTGAATTCAGGGAAAGGTGAACTATTCGGAACCTCGTCGTGCTCGACCACCCCGCCGGCGGTGGCGGTCGGCACGGCCGTCGACCGCCGCCCGGCGCACCCGGGACGCTAGGGGGCGGGTTCGGGTGGGCGGGACGGGAGGAAGAGGGCGGTGACGGTGGCGATCGTGGAGTTCGACGCCCAGGTCGCGATGGGCTACGAGATGCTGATCGGCCACCGCGAAGCCGCGGGCGTCGAAGCCGTCCGGATGCGGGAGGTCAAGGAGCTGATGGACCGCCGCGTCGCCGACGGCCACGGCGGGGAGGGCTTCTCGAGCCTGTTCGAACTCCTGGGGAAAGGCTGAGTGATGGCAGGCTCGACCCACCGACCATGACAGGAGAGCGCATGCGCACCGAGACCCTGGAAGTTCCCACCCCGGACGGCCGGGCCGACGCCTTCGCCGCCTTCCCCGACGACGGCGAGCGGCACCCGGGCGTCCTGCTGTACCCGGACGCCTTCAACCTGCGGCCTGTGCTGCGGGAGATGGCGCGCGAGCTGGCCGGGCACGGGTACCACGTGCTCGTCCCGAACCTCTACTACCGGCACGGCCCGGCACCGGTCGCCGACCTCCCCGAGCACATCGGGGAGGACGTCCGGTCCGAGATCATCGGCCGGATCTGGCCGCTGATCAAGGAGCACACTACCGAGCGGATCCTGCGCGACGCCGGCGCCTACCTCGACTTCCTCACGTCCCGGCCCGAGGTCGCGGCCGGGCCGGTCGGCGTGGTCGGCTACTGCATGGGCGCGGCCCTGGCGCTGCGCACCGCCGCGGCCCACCCCGGCCGGGTCGCCGCCATCGCCGGATTCCACCCCGGCTTCCTGGTGACCGACGCCCCCGACAGCCCGCACCGCCAGCTCGCCGAGCTCACCGCCGAGGTCCACCTGGGCCTCGCCGAAGGCGACCTGTCGCCCGAGGCCGCCGACGAACTCGGCCGGGCCCTGGACGCCGCGGGCGTCGCCCACGACATCGAGCTGTACCCGGGCACCGTCCACGGCTTCACCATGTCCGACACCGACGCCTTCGACGCGTCCGGGTTGCGCCGCCACTGGGACCGCCTCCTCCCCCTCCTCTCCCGCACCCTGACCACCGCGTGAGCGAGGACGGCGCCCGCGCATCAGCGCACGTCGGACGCGGACGCGGCCCCGGGTCAGGGGGTGATGTAGCCGCGGGAGATCGCGGCGGCGACGGCGGCGGCGCGGTCGTTGACGCCGAGCTTCGCGTAGGCGTGCAGCAGGTGGGTCTTGACCGTGGCCTCGCTGATGAACAGCCGCCGCGCCGCCTCGCGGTTCGTCGAGCCGCGCGCGATCAGCTCGAGGACGTCCAGCTCGCGCTGGGAGAGGGGCTGCGCGGCGGGGCGGCGCATCCGTCCCATGAGCCGGGTCGCGACGGTCGGGGAGAGCACCGACGTGCCGCGCGCGGCCGCCTCCACCGCGCGGAACAGCTCCTCGCGCGGCGCGTCCTTCAGCAGGTAGCCGGTCGCCCCGGCCTCGATCGCGAGCAGGACGTCGCCGTCGGTGTCGTACGTGGTCAGCACCAGCACGCGGGACGGCACGCCGCGCTTCGCGAGCTCCTTGATGGCGGTGACGCCGTCGGTCCCCGGCATGCGCAGGTCCATGAGGACGACGTCGGGGCGGAGCCGCTCCCCGGCCGCGATGGCCGCCGCGCCGTCCGCAACCTCCCCGACGACCTCGAAGCGCGCGTCGGCGCCGAACATGCCGCGCAGGCCGTCCCGCACCACCGGATGGTCGTCGACGATCAGCAGCGAGATCACTCCGCGCCTCCTGCCGGGATGGCCGGGACGGTCGCGGAGATCGCGGTGCCGCCGCCCGGCTCGGACTCGATGTCGAGGCGCCCGGAGAGGCGCTGCACCCGCTGCCGCATGCCGGTGAGGCCGAACCCGCCGCCGGCGGACCCGTTCGCGCGCCGGACGGCGGCGGGGTCGAAGCCGACGCCGTCGTCCCGGACGTCGAGGGTCACCAGGTCCTCCATGTACGACAGGGTCAGGCCGACGCGGCCCGCCTTCGCGTGCTTCGCCACGTTCGCGAGGGCCTCCTGCGCGGTGCGCAGCAGCGCCACCTCGACGTCCGTGTGCATCGGGCGGGCGTCGCCGGTGGTCGTCAGCACGGCGTCGACGCGGTTCGCCTCCGCCCACCGCCGCGCCACGTCGCCGATCGCGTCCGGGAGCCGGGCCTCGGCGAGGACGGCCGGTTCCACCGCGTGGACGGTCCGGCGGGCCTCGGTGAGGCTCTCCCGGGTCAGGTTCATCGCGCTGGTCACGTGCCGCCGCACCGCGACCGGGTCGTCCAGTCTGCCTTCGGCGGCCTGGAGCTGGGCGAGGACGCCCGCGAGGCCCTGGGCGAGCGTGTCGTGGATCTCCCGCGCCATCCGCTGCCGCTCGTCCAGCACCCCCGCCTCCCGGGCCTGGACGAGCAGCTGCGCGTGCAGGCCCGCGTTCTCCTCGAGCGCCGCCTCCAGCCGCGCGTTGGCCTTGTGGAGTTCGGCGAGCGCGCGCTTCTGGTTGATGTTGCGCCGGTCGCTCATCACGGCGAAGTGGAAGAACGACCCGGACAGCAGCAGGGTGACCAGGGCGATGACCGACCATTCCCACAAGCCGTCGTCCCGCATGCTGTCCAGGCCGCCCACGTACGCCATCGACGAGATCAGCGCCGTGGCGGCGACGCCGACGTACTGCCAGGCGCCCGTCAGGTAGACGGCCGCCTGGACGTATCCGGCGAACGCGAAGATGCCGTACCAGGGGGCGAGCACCACCAGCGCGGCCGCCAGCAGCATCATTCCGGTGTAGTACACGACCGTCAGCCGGCCGCCGCCGTCCGGCTCCGGGAGCATCCTGTGGAACGCGGAGATCCACACCGTCGCCACCAGGGTGAGCCCGAGCACCAGCACGAACCGTTCCTGCTGCAGCAGGGTGATGACGGTGCTCGCCGCGAGGAGGACGAACGGGAGAACGCCGATCATCGCGATCTCCCGGCGCTCCTCGCGGTCGAACTCCGCGCGCAGCTCGGCCTCGATGCTCACGACCTACTCCCAGCGGAAGTACCGCGCGGCCAGCCCGCCGGCCGCGACCGTCCACCCCAGCATGACGGCCACGTGCAGGAGTTGCGGCCAGTCACCGGCGGCGGCGTCCTGCAATGATTGCACGCCGGCGCCCAGCGGGGTGAAGTCGCTGATCGTCCGCAGGACGTCGTTCATCTCGTCGCGCGGCACCCACAGGCCCGCGAAGAACAGGATCGGGAAGAACAGGACGGTCCCGGCCGCGCCGGCGCTCTTGCCGTTCGGCGCCAGGGAGGCCACGAGCAGCCCGAGCGCGAACATCGCCGGCGCGCACAGCAGGTACGCCGCCAGGTAGGCCGGTTTCTGTTCGGGCAGGCCCACGTCGAACGCCGTACGGGCGATCGCCAGCACGGCCAGCATCGTCACCAGCGACATGAGCAGCGACACCAGCAGCTGCGCCCCGAGCATCACCGCCGGCCTGACCGGCGTCGTCCGCATGCGCCGCAGGACGCCCTTCTCGCGGTAGATCGCGAACTGCTGGGGCAGGCCGGTCATCGCCATCATGGCGATGCCCATCGCGACGAGGATCGGCGTGTACAGGTCGATGGTCCGCAGCCCGCCGAGCTCCTCCTGCGGGTCGCGGAACTCCGGGACCAGGCCGAGGACGACCAGCAGCAGCGGCGGGAACGCGAGCGCGAAGAACACGCTCATCGGTTCGCGGAAGAACAGTTTCGTCTCGGTGGCCGTCAGCCGGGCCAGCGCATTCATGATCGCCTCCTCAGGCGTCGATGGGGCGGCCGGTGAGGGCCACGAACGCGTCGTCCAGCGAGACCTGCTCCACCCGCAGGTCCGCCGCCGTCACGCGGTGCCGGGCGAGCACGGTCGTCACCGCGAGCAGCAGGTCCCCCGTGCCCGTCACGACGAGCTGCCCGCCCGCCCGCTCGACCGACGCCACCTCGGGCAGCGCGGCCAGCACGGCGTGGTCCAGCGGCGCCGACGGCCGGAACCGGATCCGCTGCCGGTCGTCGACCCGCGCGACGAGCCCCGCCGGGGTGTCCACGGCCACGACCCGTCCGGCGTCGATCACCGCCAGCCGGTCGCACAGCCGCTCCGCCTCCTCCATGAAGTGCGTGACCAGCAGGATCGTGACGCCCCGGGCGCGGACGTCCTCGATGAGCGCCCACGTGTCGCGGCGCGCCTGCGGGTCGAGGCCGGTCGTCAGCTCGTCCAGGACGGCCACCCGCGGGTTCCCGACCAGCGCGAGCGCGATCGACAGCCGCTGCTTCTGCCCGCCCGACAGCCGCCGGAACTGCGTGTTCCGCTTCCCCGCCAGGTCGAGCGTGTCGAGCAGCGCCCGCCAGTCGACGGGCGCCCGGTAGAACGACGCGTACAGCTCCATCGCCTCCCCGACCTTCAGCTTGTCGGGCAGCTCGCTCTCCTGCAGCTGCGCGCCGAGGAGCTGCCGCAGCTCGCCGCCGTCGCGCCGCGGGTCGAAGCCGCACACGCCGATGCGCCCGCCGTCCGGGGTGCGCAACCCCTCGATGCACTCGACCGTCGTCGTCTTGCCGGCCCCGTTCGGGCCCAGAATCCCGAAGATCTCGCCCTGCTCGACGGCGAAGCTCACCCCGTCCACCGCGGTGTGGTCGCCGTAGCGCTTGACGAGGTTCTCCACCTCGATGATCGCCATGAGGCCAGCGTCGCGTCCGGGCCTCACCCGCCGGATCGTCCGCGCGGTCCGCGGCGGCGCGGCGTTCGACGGAGCCGGGCATCCACCGAACGGTGGACGCCCGGCCCGTCCTACGCGGGCTCGCGCACCGCCTCGACGTCCCGTCCGGGCGCGAACACGCGGCGCGCCGGGAGGGCGACGAGCAGCGCGACGGCGACCAGCGCCCCGCTCGTCCACAGCGGCCCCGCGTTCCCGGCGCCGCCCAGCGCGGCCGCCGCCGCGAGCGGCCCCACCACGGCGCCGACGTTGAACGCCGCGGTCGCGTAGGCCCCGCCCATGGTCGGCGCGCCCGCCGCCTCGTACAGGACGCGCGCGATCAGCGTGCTGCCCACGGCGAACGACAGCGCACCCTGCACGAACACCAGGACGAGCAGCGCGACCGGGTACTCGGCCAGGACGGCCAGCGCGGGCCACCCCACGAGCAGCAGCGGCCCCCCGACCGCCAGCACCGCGCCCGGGCGCCGGTCCGACAGCCGTCCGGCGGCGGACACACCGGCGAACGAACCCGCGCCGAACAGCGCCAGGACGACCGGCACCCACAGCTCGCCGAGCCCCGCGGTGCCCGTCACCACCGGGTCGAGGAACGTGAAGCTCGCGAACGTCGCCGCGTTCACCAGCGCGCCCAGCCCCATGACCAGCACCAGCCGCGGCCGCCGCAGCCGCGCGAGCTCCGCCCCCAGCGACGGCCCGCCCGCGCCCTCACGCGCGGGACGCGGGATCCCCCGGAGGATGCCGGCGGCCGCCGGAAGGCACAGCGCCGCGACCGCCCAGAACGTGGCCCGCCACCCCAGCAGCGTGCCGAGCAGCGCGCCCCCGGGCACCCCGGCGATCGTCGCGACCGTCGTCCCCGACAGCAGCACCGCGAGCGCCCGTCCCTTCCGGTCGGACGGGACGAGCGTCGCGGCCGTCGTCATCGCCACGGCCAGGAAGCCCGCGTTCGCGAGCGCCGCGACGACCCGCGTCACGAACAGGACGGCGAAGCTCGACGTGACGGCGCCCACCACATGGGCCGCCGCGAACACGAGGACGAACGCGAGCAGGCTCGTCCGTCCGGGCCGGTTGCGGGCGAGCGCCGCCATCAGCGGCGCCCCGGCGACCATCCCGACCGCGAACGCCGAGGTGAGGGTGCCCGCGGCCGCGACGGACACGCCGAGATCGGCCGCGATGTCCGGCAGCAGGCCGGCGAGCATGAACTCCGAGGTGCCCATGGCGAAGACCGCCATCGCGAGCAGGTAGAGCGGAAGAGGCATCGAGCGACTCCGAGGTGAGGAGAGGTACGAGAGACGACGTCTCGTCACCGCGGTCAGCGCCTGCGGGCGCACCCGTCCGGCCGCGTACGCGGCGGGACGGACTCAGTGGTGCAGGGGGCTGACGGCGTGACCGAAAGCCCCCACCTCAACCGCCTCGGGGCTCGACATACCCCGCACGCTACCCGACCCCCCGGAGCCGGGGCACGCCGGTTTCGCGGGTGGACGGGGCCTGGGGGTGGCCGGGTGGCGCGCCGTCCGCGCCGGCCTCCCCCAGCCTCGCGGGGCTTGGCGCCGACGCGGACGTCCGGCGGGTGACGATGCCGTAGAGCGGCGGACCGGCCCCCGGCCATGCCGTTCGGGCACGTCCCATGGGCCGTCCGCAGGAGTTGATGGCGTACGCCCTCAACCGTGCCGGATCCGTCCGGAACGAAGGCGCCTTCCGCGAGCCGCTACGCCGTGATCCGCCCGCACCTTGACCGAATACGGCCACGCGGAACGGGAGGACGTGATGACCGGGCCCGACATTCTCGACATGCCGCGGAAACTCGCCGTACTGGCGGCGCGCTCGGCCGCGAAATCGAATTCGCACGTCGTCGGCTGGTACGCGGACCCATCGAAGGCGGCGTACGCGGTCACCCGAACGGTCGAGCGCATTCTCGGCCGTCCGACCAATGGTTTCGCGCAATGGGCGCGATAAAGCGCCGAAGCCTTTCGCTGATGGCGCGTTGTATTGCGGAACGTTCCAATCTGACTGGCGTCATACCCGGCTGTTAGCATCTGCTCGTTCAAAAGCGGAAATTCGCTGAATTGTTCCGCGTTGTTCGATCGTGCTGGGGGTTCTCGGTGGGCAGGCGCAGGAGGCCGGGCGGGGGACGCGGCGGAGGCGGGGCCGGCGGCGTCTTCGGCAAGATGGCCGGCGGCCTTTTCCGGGGCGGCAAGGGCCGCGGAGGATCTGGTGGCGGTGGGCCGAGGCTCCCCGGTCAGAAGCCGTCCGGACCGGACGGGCGCCGCCGCGGCCGCCGCAACGGCTCGGAGCAGTCGCAGGCCCGCCCCACCGACCGGACGCCCAAGGGCGGCGACCCGATCGGCATCGTCACCGGCGACGTCATCCTGTCCCAGGTCGACGTGTCGTGGCCGGGGATCCTGCCGCTGGTGCTGGAGCGGACGCACATCTCGTCGTTCCGCGCGGGCCGCTGGTTCGGGACGTCCTGGGGCTCGACGCTCGACCAGGCGCTCGAACTCGACGGCGAGGGCGTGCACTTCGTGGGTGCGGACGCGTCCGTCCGGACGTATCCGCTGAACCTGGTGCCGAACGTGGCGTTCATGCCGGGCGCCGGTCCGCGGCATCCGCTGACGCTGACGTCCGACGGCGGTTACACGCTCGACGACCCGTACACGGGACGCACCCTGCACTTCCCGGCGCCGGGGGAGGAGACGGGCTGGTCGCGGCTGCCGGTGACGGCGATCACCGACCGCAACGGCAACCGGATCGAGTTGGTGTACGAGGACCAGGTCCTCACCGAGGTACGCCACTCCGGCGGCTACCGGGTCCTGATCGACACCGCCCCGACCGGTGACGGCGACCACCGCATCACCGCCCTGCGCGCCGGTGACGGCACGACGCTCGTCCGGTTCGGCTACGACGAGGCCGGCGATCTGACCGAGGTCTTCGACTCCTCCGGTCTCCCGCAGCGGTTTTCTTACGACGACGAGCACCGGTTGACGGGGTGGGTGGACCGGAACGACTACTGGTACCGCTACACCTACGACGACCAGGGCCGCGCCATACGCGGCGAGGGCTCGGCGGGCGTCCTGAACGCCACGTTCGTCTACGACACCGACAACCGCCGCACCCTGGTCACCGACGCGCTCGGCCACACGACCGTCCACCGGTACAACGAGTTCGACCAGATCGTCGAGGAGACCGACCCCCTAGGCAACCTCACCCGCTCCGAGTGGGACGAGTTCGACCGGCTCCTCTCACGCACCGACCCGCTCGGCCACACGACCCGCTTCACCTACGACGAACGCGGCAACCTCACCGGCGTCCGCTACCCGGACGGGACGTCCGACGCCACGGAGTACAACGAGCTGAACCTCCCCGTCCGCCGGGTCCGGCCGGACGGCGCGGTGTGGCAGTGGACCTACGACGAGCGCGGCAACCTGACCAGCGAGACCGACCCCACCGGGGCCGTCACCGCGTTCGCCTACGACGACCGGGGCGGCCTGGTGTCGGTCACCGACGCCCTGGGGAACACCACCCGCGCCGAGCTGGATGCCGCGGGGTTGCCGGTCACGATCACCGATGCGTCCGGCGGCGCCTCCCGCCGCTCCTACGACGCGATGGGGCGTCCGACCGCCTACATCGACCCGACCGGCGCCCGCACCGCCTTCGCCTGGACGGTCGAAGGCCGCCCGGCGTCGGTGACGCTGCCGGACGGGACGGTCGAGCGGTGGCGGTACGACGGCGAGGGCAACCAGGTCGAGCACACCGACCCGCTCGGGCAGACGACCCGTACCGAGTTCGGGCCCCTCGACCTGCCGTCTGCGCTGATCAGGCCGGACGGGTCCCGGTTGGACTTCGTCCACGATGCCGAGCGGCGGCTGACCGCCGTCACCAACGACGCGGGCCTGACCTGGCGCTATACCTACGATGCCGCCGGACGCCTGACCGGCGAGACCGACTTCAACGGCCGCGCCCTCGCCTACGTCCTCGACGCCGCCGGACGCCCGACGTCCCGCACCAATGCCGCGGACGAAACCGTCACCTATGGCTGGGACCCGTTCGGCAACCTCCTCGAGAAGACGGTCGGCGGTCAGGTCACCCGCTTCGAGTACGACTCCATGGGCAATCTGACTCGGGCCGTCGGCCCGGGCGCCGAGTTGGACCTGCATCGCGACGCACTCGGCCGCGTCACCGCAGAGCGGGTCAACGGCGCCTCCACCGCCTACACCCGTGACCCGCTCGGCCGGGTCCTCACTCGCATTACGCCGTCCGGTACCGCCGAGTCCTGGAGTTACACCCCGACCGGGCTGCCCGCTCAGCTCGCCACCGGCGGCCGGACCCTCACCTTCACCCACGACCCGGTAGGCCGCGAGACCAGCCGCCGCGTCGACGACGCAGTGGCATTGGCCCAGCAGTGGGACGCCGCCGGCCGTCTCACCGCGCAGAGCCTGTGGGGCGCGCCCGCGCCGGGCACCGACCAGGCGCGGCTGCTGCAGCACCGCACCTACGCCTACCGGCCCGACGGGAACCTGACCGGGGTCACCGATCGCCTCACCGGTGACCGTGCCTACACCCTCGACGCCCGGGGACGCATCACCGCCGTCACGGCCCACGGCTGGAGCGAGCGGTACGCCTACGACGTCACCGGCAACCTCGCCCACGCCGACCACCCCGACCCGGACCCGGACGCCGCCGAGACCGGCCCCCGCGAGCACGAGGGCACCCTCGTGCGCCGCGCCGGACGCACCCGCTACGAGCACGACGCCCAAGGCCGCATCGTCCTGCGCGAACGCGTCACCCTGTCCGGCAAACGGCGCACGTGGCGGTTCCACTGGGACGCCGAAGACCGCCTCACCACCGTCGAAACCCCGGGCGGCGCGCACTGGCGCTACCACTACGACCCCCTCGGCCGCCGCATCGCCAAACACCAGTACGCCCCCGACGGCACCCACATCCAGACCTACACCTACACGTGGGACGGCACCCGCCTCGCCGAGCAGACCCATCACGTCCACACGCGAGAGCGCCTGCCCCGCACCACCACGTGGACCTACCGGCCGGGGAGTCACACTCCCCTCACCCAGACCGAGCGTTCCTCGGCGGCGACCGCACCCCAAGAGTGGATCGATCAGCGGTTCCACGCCATCGTCACCGACCTTGTCGGCACCCCCACCGAACTGGTCGGTCCCGATGGCGCCGTCATCCTCGCCCGCGCGAACGTGTGGGGTGCGAGCACGACCGAAGAGGCGTTCCCCTGCCCGCTGCGGCTGCCCGGGCAGTACCACGACCCCGAGACCGGGCTGCACTACAACTACCGCCGGTACTACGACCCCGCCGCCGCCGGGTACCTGTCGCCCGACCCGCTCGGCCTGGCGCCGCAGCCCAACCCGCACGCCTACGTCCTCAACCCCACCACCTGGCTCGACCCTCTCGGTCTGACGCCGCACAACTACCCGAAGCCCATCGGTCCTCAGCCGAAGGGGTACAGGACGCCGGAAGAGGCCGGGATGAACCCGGCCGTCGCACAGCGCATCCAGGCGGCGGCGAACAGGACCAAGCAACGGATCGTCGTGGTGGGCAGTCGCGCCTCGGGGACCGCGCACGCGGAGTCGGACTGGGACTACCTCATGAGCGGTCCATCGAAAGCCCGGGGACGGGCGGCCAACCTCCTCCCGCGAGGAGTGTCCGGCGGGGATTGGCAAGGCCGGAGAGTGGGGCAGGACATATGGCAGACCTATAATCCCGATGCCCCCGGTTATGCCAAGCTGGACATCAATCGCCCGCACGTGATTTTCGACCCGGAGTGACACCATGGACGAGCAGGCCGAATTCCTCACCATGCTGGCTTTGGGTGAGAAGTCGATGCTGGACGGGCGGGAATGGTTCAACGGGCACACCGTCGAGGAAAGGCGCGACATCGTGCGCCAACTCGCCTACTACGCCGCGCAGGCCGGTGCTCGGGCCGATGATGTCGAACCGAGCGCACGCGAAGCGGGATTGAAGATGACCTTCACGCCGGTGGTGATGGCATCCAAAGCGCCGTCCGCCGGTCACCTGACGCTGCTCGCCAACCTGCCGGAGCACGAATTGGAGAAAGCGTTCAGACTGCTGGTCGCCCTGTTCTCCATGGCGGACGCCCGGCGATATGCGACCTACTGCGCCGACGGCTGCACGCACGAGTGGCATCGGCGGAGGCGGGAGCACGGTTAGTTCGCGGGTTGTGGCGGTTGGAGCGCGATGGGATGCCGGGGCGAGGGTGCTCGAGTTCGCGCCCGGCGAGGTGCGGCGGGCCGTGCTCGGGGACGCTCCTTCCGGTGGGTGACTCGGGTGGGTTCGGGGTGGCTTACTTGAGGGTGGCGAGGATTTTGGTGGCTATGTCTGCTGCCTGCTTTTTGGCGGTTTTGTAGGGGAGGTTCGTGCCCTGGACGAGCTTGCCGCGGGTGCGGTAGGCGTCGGCGGCCGTCCAGGTGATGTCGATGGTGACGTTGCCCTTGCGGACGAAGACCTGCGCGCCGCCGAGCCAGTAGGTCTTGGCGCGGGCCTCGTCGGGGCCGTAGGTGATCGGGCTGACCTGGTGGCTGGCGAACGCCTCGTCGCCGAGGCCGGTCAGCCTCTCCCGTCCCTTGTGGAACTCGGGGTCGCCCGCGTGCTCCCAGGCTCGGCCGAACTCCTCCTTGGCGTCCTCGAGCGCGTTCTTGGGGTTCACGGTCGCGTTGGTGTTCACGACGACGTCGAGGTTGCGGCCGTTGACGGCGGTGAGCCGCTTCCACTGACACGAGCGGCGGTCGGCGTCGCTCGTGATGGTGTCGACCCTGATGCCCCGGACCTTCGCGGGGAGCGAGTTGCGGAGGCCCTTGCAGTAGTCCGGGAGGGACGTCACGACGGCCGCCTGCGGGCTCGCCGAGGCGGAGGCCGACGGGTTGAGGGACGGGGCGTCCGGGACGCTGACGTTCGTGTCGCCGGACGAACTGGACGAGCCGCCGCGCACCTCCTTGCGGACGGCCCCGGAGATCGCCTTGCCGCCCAGGAGCACGGCGATCGCGGCGATGACGGAGATGATGCCGACCGCGGCCCGTTTGCCCCCGCCGGCGGGGGACGGTGGGTGGACCATTCCAGGGGGCGGCACCGCTCCAGGTGGCATGGCCGCTCCGGGCGGCACCGGCCCGGGTGGCATGGCCCCCGGTGGGATGGCAGCCCCGGGTGGCATGCCCACGCCGGGCGGCATGCCGCCGGGTGGGAAGGCCGGTGCGGGCGGGGTGAAGGCGGAGGGTGGTTGGGCGGCTTCCTGCTGACCGGTGGAGATGCGGACGGCGATGTTCTGGGCCTCGTCGCTCACCTTCGGCACCTGGAACCCGGCCGCCTGGACGTGCGCGACGAGTGCGGGTTCGGGCGGGAGGCCGTACGTCTTCAGGTAGTAGGCGACGGAGCCCTGCCAGACCCACGTCCCGTCGGTGTGGAAGGTGAGCGGGACGGCGGCGCGGCGGTCGTCCGCGAGCAGGTCGGTGTCGTAGCTGTGCGCCGCCAGGACGACGGGGGCGCTCTCCAGGTACCGGACGAGCGGGTCGCGCAGCGCGTCGGGGACCGGGGGGCGGTCGACGACGGGACGCCCGTCGGGGCCGGTGGAGTCGTACGGCTTCGCCTGGAAGAGGGTGCCGGGCGGCGGGACGGGCGCGGGGGCGGGGCCGAAGGCGGGGCCGGGCTGCGGTGACCACGGGGGCGGGGGCGGCATGCCGGGGGGCTGGGACACGGCCTCGTCCTCTCGATCGGCGGGGGGCTCGGGTGGTCGCCGCCGGGACCCGCTGTGGAATTGTGCGGTACCGCTCCGGTGACCGACGGTCATGCTAGCGGCCCGACGTGCGGGGGTTTCCGCCCGTTTTCCCGTGGGCCGCGAAGCACCTGGTGCGCTGTGGTAGGGAAGAGTGCGGGCCTTCCCGGGACGGGTTCCGCGCGGGCGCACGGTGTCTCCGCGGTCTCATAGGCTTGACCTTCGACGAGAGGGGGGCGGATGTCGGATTCGAGCTGGCAGCACTCCGTACTGCGCGACCTCGGCGTGTCCCAGCGCGGGCTCGCGGCTCTGAAGGAGGCTCCGCCGCTTCCGGCGCTGTCGGCGGAGGGGTTCGACACCGGTTCCCAGGACGCCGTGCCGGCGAGTCCGCCCGCGCAGCCGCAGCCCATGCGGCCGCAGGCCGATGTGCCCGCGGCGCCCGCGCCCGCGCCCGTCCCGCAGCCGGTGCCCGAGCCGCCCCCGGCGCCGGTTCCGCAGCCGGTTCCGCAGCCGGTTCCGGAGCCGCCCGCGCCGCAGATGGACGTGCCGCCGGCGCCGGTGCCGCAGCCGGTGCCCGAGGCGCCCGCGCCGCAGCCGCAGGTCGAGGCGCCCGTTCCGCCGCCGCCCGTGCCCGCGCCGCCCGCGCCGCCCGCGCCTCCGGCGCCCGTGCCGCAGGCGGTGCCCGAGGCGCCCGCGCCGCCGCAGCAGCCGCAGCAGGCGCCGGTGCCGCAGCCGCAGGACGTCACGGGGCAGCAGGAGGCCGCGGAGCCGCAGCTGCACGAGCCGGAGCAGCCCCCGCCGCCCATCGAGGACGAGTTCAGCTGGGAGGCGGCGATCTCCCCGGTCGGGCACATGGCGGCGCAGGCGCCGGGGATGGCGCAGGCGCCCGGCGTCGAGGACGACGTCCCTGAGGAGGACCGGACGCCGCCGCCCGGTTCGGGCCCGCCGCCGGTCCCGGCGCCGCCGCAGCAGCAACACGCGGGCGGCGCGGTGCCGATGGCGCACGAGTTCGTCCGCAAGGACCAGCACGGCGACGCGTTCATGCGCCGGATGGGGCGCGGGGTGAAGAAGGTCGTCGGCGGGTCCGGCGCGATCAAGAACCAGCAGGAGATCGCCGAGTTCCTGCAGCGTCCGGTGCCGGGCTACCGGCAGGTGACGGTCGTCAGCGTGCGCGGCGGCGCGGGCAAGACGACGATGGCGGCGCTGCTGGCGACGGAGCTGGCGCGGCACCGCACCGACCGGGTGCTGGCGATGGACGCCGACGCGGAGCTGGGCTCGCTGCCGCTGCGGCTCGGGGTGCGGTCGGAGCTGTCGCTGTTCGACATCGCGGGCAAGCAGCCGCGGACGTTCGAGGAGGCCGCGCAGTACCTGACGCGGACGCCGTCGGGGCTGTGGGTGCTGCCGGCGACGCGCGGCGGGCGGATCGCGGGCGAGTTCACGCTGGAGACGTTCGAGGCGGCGTTCAGCGCGGTCAGCCGGTTCATCTCCCTGGCGGTGATGGACTGCAGCGCCGGGATCCTCACCGAGCTGCACCGGGGGATCCTGGCCCGCACGCACAGCGTCGTCCTGGTGACGCCGGGGACGGTCGACGGCGCGCTGAGCGCGCGCGGGGCGCTGGAGTGGTTCGCGGGGCACGGCGGGCAGCGGGAGCTGCTGTCGCGCGCGGTGATCGCGATGGTGACGCACGCGCCGCAGGTCGGGGCCGACCTGGAGCGGGCGTCGCAGATGCTGACGGCGTGGGGCACCCCGGTCATCCACGTCCCGTACGACCGGCACATCGCGACGGGCGCCGCGATGGACGTCGCCAAGATCGGCGAGGACACGCGGGGCGCGGTGTCGCGGGTCGCGTACGAGGCGTTCGGCCGGGCGCTGGGCGTCCCGACGCACTGACGCCGGACGCCCGTCAGTCGGTGAAGCGCAGGACGTTCGTGATCTCGACGCCGAGTTCGCCGGCGGTCGCGTAGACGTCGCCGTCGCGGCCGCCGGGGGAGCGGCCGTCGGCGTAGTACGACTGGGCGTAGACGACCTGGTCGTCCAGCGCCCACGTGCGGGTCCAGTAGGACGGCTCGGACCGGGGCCGCGGGAGGCCGCTGTCCTCGGCGGGGGTCAGGATCTCCGGCCAGCCGTCGGACGCCGTGGCCTCCTTGACGGCCTCGGCGTCCGCGGCCGTCGCGAACCGGAGGATCGACACCGCGGTGATGATCTTCTTGGCGGGGTCGGCGTAGACGGCGGAGTGCATGGCGCCCGCGCACGGGTGGTCGGTCAGGGCGGCGCGGAGCCGGTCGTTCGCGCGGCCGGCGCAGGACTGGGTGCGGGTGCCCGCGCGGGTGAAGGTGGTGCCCTTGGCCGTCTCGACGGTGGGGCCGAGGATGCTGAAGGGGTCCGAGGACGACGCGCGCGTCGGCACGTCCGTCGGCGTGGCCGGCTCTCGGGTCACGTACGGCGCGGTGGTGGTGGCGTAGGGACGGTCGTCGTCGCTCTCGATCACCAGGAAGGCGCCGATGGCGGCGATCGCGACGACCACGACCGCGCCGAAGACCAGAAGCGGGATCAGCAGGCCCCCTCCGCCGCGCGGCGGAGGCGGTGGCGGCGGCAGCGGGGGGCCCGGCGGGAAGCCGTGCGGGGGACCGGGCGGGGGTCCCGGCTGGCCGGGCCAGGCTGGGCCGTTCATGATCGCTCCGGGGGATGTCGCGAGGGGACCGGATCAGACTAGCGCCAGGTGATGTCGGTTTTCTGTAGGTATCGGGCAACGCGCGATCATCATGCCGGTGGCCCGGGCACGCCCCGGTGCTCCTAGGCTGGGGTGGACGAGCCGTCCGCGCCTCGGCGGTGCGGACGGTGCGGAGCGTCTCGTAGGCTTGCCCGGGAGAGGGGAGGCAGGTGTCCGACTCCAGCCGACTGCGGACGGGCGGGCGCGTCAGCGCGCGGCCCGGTTTCCGCCTGCCCTGCACGGTGCCGACGATCGGACGGATCGATGAGCACTGACCTGGTCGCCCTGGTGCGGCGGCGCCCCGACGTGCACGCCATCGCGGACGGCCTGATCGCGATGGGCGAACCGCTCGAACTGCGCGGCGGGCAACCGGCCGCGATGCGGCTGCACGGACCGGACGGACGACTGCTCGTCTCCGTCGAGGACGCGGTGCAGGTGTCGGTGCACAGCGAGATCGGCCGGCTGCTCGGCCCCGAGTTCGCCGAACGGGTGAAGACCCCCGTGTGGTGGGTGGACGTCCGCGCGGTCGCCGACGTCCCGGAGGCGGCCCGCGTCGCCCGCCGGTTCGCCGACTCGCTCGTCCACTGGCTCGGCGGCGCCGTCTACCCGGACGGCGAACACGACGGGCCCGCGCTGAGCTGGAAGGCCGGCGACCCCGAGGCCGGCGGTGCCGGGACGACCGGGGCCACCGGAGCGCCCGGCGGCCAGGGGACGGCCGCGGAGGGCGCCGCGTACCAGGGCGGTGCCGTCGGCCGCTGACCCGGCGCGCGGCGAAGGCGGGCGCGTCGCGAAGGCGGGCGCGCGGCGGATCGGGGATCGGCCCGGCCGAACCGGTAGGTGGACCCGCACGTCCGCGTTCGTAAGATCGTCAGGCCCAGTCGCGGGTCAGGTCGAGGTCCCAGGGGACGACGTTCCACGGGCTGCGCGGCTCGGCGGCGAGCGCGTCGATCAGCCGGTCGTACTCGTCCTGCGCCTGCCCGCCGCCGCCCGACCACAGCAGCCGCCCCTGCAGGTAGCACGTCGCCATGTCCCGCCAGGACGTGTACCTGCGCTGGATGTCGAGCGCGAGCGGCAGCATCCGCTCCCAGCAGTACTCCTCGGTCAGCCAGCCGACCATGTGCCCCCACCGGTACAGCATGAGCGCGCGGCCGTAGTCCCAGATGAGGAACCGGCCGACGTTCGCGCGCAGCGCCGGGTCGGCGAGCGTTTTCAGCCGGTGCAGCTCCTCGGCGGCGTGGCCGCGGTCGTTGAACAGCCGGTGCAGGAACTGCGCGAGCTCCGCGCCCTGCTCGCTGAGGTCGGCGCCCGGCTCGTCCCGCAGCAGCGGCGGGACGAGGCCCGCGTACGCGTCGCCGCGGTCGCCGTACCGGACGCGCACCAGCGCGATGAGCCGCTCCACGAACGGGGGTTCGAGCATGTCGCGGGCGATGAGGCCGTCGACCTCGCGGAGCAGCTCGGCGTACTCCTCCTGCTCGGCGGGCGGCCGGGCGGCGAGCTCCGCGTCCTGCGCGAAGTCGGCGCGGTGCCCGTCCTGGACGAGCCAGTTCACGGCGCCGAGGAGCTGTTCGAGGTCGTAGGCGCCCCACGGGTCCTGCAGGAGTTCGAGGGCGGTGCGGCGGTCGGCGGCCGCGGCGGTCTCGCCGGGCGCGGTGCCGAGCCGGTCGATCCGGAAGCCGTTGACGGCGCCGTAGGGGGCGCCCGCGCCGATGATCCACTGCTGGACGGGCGTGAGGCCGGCGCCGTGCGTGAGGACGCCGGGCAGGTCGGGCGCGGAGATCAGCTCCCACAGCCGCCGCTGGAACTCCGCGGCCTGCCGCTCCTCGCCCTCGAAGAACCCCGCGACCTGCTTGCGCAGCGACGGGTGGCGCACGTAGAGGCGGCGGAAGAAGCGCCCGTTCTTCCACACGAGGTGCTCGGGCCGCAGCTCGCCGAACGGCACGCGCGTCCGCCGGTGGACCAGGGCCCGCTCGGTGAAGTGGACCTCCAGCTCGGGCCACAGGGCCGCGACGGGCGTGAACCGCAGCAGCGTCAGCAGCACCAGCACCGTGCCGAGCATGAGCGCGCCGGGGGCGAGCGCCCAGCGCGCGGCGTCCGCCAGTCCGGCCAGGGAGAGGACGGCGCCGGTGAGCAGCAGCGTGACGCCGCCGATGCCCAGCGACAGTGACCACCCGGTCAGCAGGATGGGGGATCCGTCGATCCGCAGGACCGCCGCGTCGCCGTCGAACTCGAACGCACCCTCGGCGAGGGTGCCCTCGACGGCCCGCTCAAGCGCGTCGAGCTGACCGGGCTGTCCCATGCAGGGGACGCTACATCATCCCTTACGGGTAGATCATCGGCTCTCTGCGGCGAAAGGTGACGGACGGCCCGTAAATCCGGTTTCAGGTCGACACGGTCAGGCGGACTGGAGGTGCTGCATCAGCATGCTGTGCCGCTGCCAGCCGTCCGCGGACCGGCCGTCGCCGAGCGGGAAGAACGTGAGCGGCGCGCGCTGCGGCCCGACCTGCTGCCCGGGGATGCCGCTCGGCCCGGACATCTGCCCGGCGACGGCCAGCGCGACCGGCGACGTCTGCCCGGTCCAGCGCGGCTCGGTCGTCAGGTCGGCGCGGCCGGGCGTGTACTGGACGAACATCGACGCGACCGGGCGGTCGGCGGCGAGCGCCCCGACGAGGGACGGCAGGTGCTGCAGGGGCGGCGGGTCCTCGGGGCCGTACCCGACGGTCACGGTGGTGACCTCGGCGACGCCGCCCTCGACGGCCCGGAAGTCGCACATCGCGAGCGCCGCGCGCGGCCCGGCCCCGCCGACCAGCAGCCGCACGTTGGAGCGGCCCTTGGCGAGCAGGGTGAACGCGTCGCCGCGCCACCGGTTGCCGAGCGGCTCGTCGGTCCCGAGGCTGGCCGGGGGCTTGCCGGTGAGCAGCTGCAGCAGGCGTTCGACGGCACCGGACAGGTCGGCGCCCGCGTCGTGCCGCAGCCGGTAGACGAGGCTGAGCTGCGCCCCGATCGGCGCGGTCGGCCGGGTGGTGAACCCGGGCGCGTAGTCGCGGGCCTCGGGCACGGGCACGAACGTGCCGCCGTCCCACTTGAGCGGCCGCCCGCTGAGGCCCTCGTAGTAGCCGTCCCCGTTGCGGACGACCCACTGGACGGTGTTGCCGTCGGCGGCGGTGCGCAGCGGCAGCGACAGCCGGGACTCCAGGGGCGTGACCAGCTGGAGCGTGCGTCCGCTTTCGGCGCATTCGCCGACCGTCTCGGCCATCCACGGGCTCAGCGGGACGACCGGCCGGTCCTGGAGGACGACCATGGCACGGTCGGTCAGCGCGTCTACGATGCTCATCTTTGGGAGAGTCTAGTCCGGCCCCCACGAGCGTTGGCACGGTGTCGGGACGCACTTCGGGCCGGGACCGGAAGGTGAGGGCCCGGCGGCCGCGACCCTCCCAGGGGGCGGCCCGTCCTGCCCCTCCGGAGTGATGCGGGGCAGGGCCCGTACCCCCGCCGTCGCCCCTGCGCCCCGCCGGGGCCGATCAGGCCGCTCGCCGCCGCCGCGCCCGTCCGTCCGCGCCCCTCCCGGCCCGGCGCGGGGACCCTCTCGGGGCGTAGATCGACTCGACCCTCCAGGGGGGAAGTCGCCTCGAATGTCGCGTTCGTACCTTCCTTTCTGTGCCCTGCCGAGGTAGGACGACAACTGAAGGAGGGACGCCCGATGCGTCGCCATGCAAGGACCGCCGCCCCCGGGGGCGAGCGCCGATGAGGACCTTGGCCGCCGCGGTCGGTGACCTCGACGCGCGGACCCCCGCGCACCGCGACCGCGCCATCGACGGGCTGCGCGCGCTCGCGCTGCTGACCGTGCCCGTCGGCCACTGGCTCGTCGGCGGGTTCACCCTCGGCGCGGACGGCGGGCTGCGCAACGCGAGCCCGCTGAGCACGTTCGGCGGGCTCGCCCCGGCCTCCTGGTTCCTGCAGACGCTGGGGATCTTCTTCCTGGTCGGCGGCTACGCGTCGGCGCTCTCCTACCGCCGCCACGAGGGCCCGCCCCGCGCCTGGCTCGCCGCGCGCATGAAGCGCCTGGGACGTCCGGTCCTGGGCGTCACCGCGGTGTGGGCGCTGCTGCTGCCGATCTTGCACCACGGGTTCGACGTGCCCGCCGCCACGCTGCACGCGGCCTCCACGCTCGTGGTGCAGCCCCTCTGGTTCGTCGGCGTCTACGCGGTGATCACGGCCCTCACCCCGGTGTGCCTGGCGGCCTCGCGCCGCCTCGGTGCGTGGGCCGCGGTGCCGCTGCTGGTCTGGGTCGCCGCCGTCGACCTCCTCCGCTACGGGCCGCTCGGCGACGCGGTGCCGTCCTGGCTGAGCCTCCTCAACCTGCTCCCCGGCTGGATGTTCGCCTACCAGCTCGGCGTCGGCTGGGCGGACCGGCGGATCGGCCGCCGCGGCGCGCCGGTGCTGCTGCTCGGCGGCGCGGCGCTCTTCGCGACGCTGCTGCTCGCGTTCGGGTACCCGGCGTCCATGGTCGGGGTCCCCGGCGAGGCGCGGACGAACTCGCACCCGCCGTCGCTGCTCGTCCCGGCCCTCGCCGCCGCCCAGTCCGGCGCGGCGATCCTGCTCCGCGACCGCCTGGCGCGCGTCCTCGCCCGGCCCGCGCTGTGGGCGCCGGTGGTGGTCGTCAACCTGTGCGCGATGACGATCCTGTGCTGGCACCAGACCGCGCTGCTGGCCGCCGCGATCCCCGCGTCCTTCGCCGGGCCGGTCCCGGGGCTGACCGAGGCGCCGGTGACGGCCGGCTGGGTCGCGGCCCGGCTCGCCTGGATCCCGTTCTTCGCCCTGCTCCTCGTCGTCATCGCCGCGTTCGCGCGGCGGCTGGAGGCGCCGTGGGGCGGCGTCGGGCCGGTGCGCAGGACCGCGGCGGCGCTTCTCGCGGCGGGCTTCATGGCCTTCGCGCTGGACTGAGTCCCGACTTTCCCGTGACGCGGGTGCCGGGTGTCCAATCTGTGCTGAAATGTTACGGATGCAGCGAGCCGCCGTGCCGCCTCCCGTCTCCTACGCCGACGCGGACCACGACGCTCCGCCGATGCGGGAGTCGCCGGGGCGCGCGTGGCGTGCCCTCGGCTGGGTGTCGATCGTCCTGTCGGCCGTGCTGGTGATCGGCAGCCTGACGGCGTACGGGTTCTGGCGGCGGCTGGACGGGCGCATCGACCGGGAGGACGTCAAGGGACGGCTCGGGGAGAACCGGCCCGCGAAGCTGAACGACGCGACGAACATCCTGCTCCTCGGCTCCGACAGCCGGGAGGGCGCGAACTCGCGGTACGGGGTCGAGGCCGGGCGGCGCTCGGACACGACGATCCTGCTGCACATCTCGCCGGGCGGGAAGGGCGCGATCGGCCTCAGCTTCCCCCGCGACTCGATGGTGGCCATCCCCGAGTGCGAGACCGGCCGGCGGACGGTCCCGGGCCGCTTCGGCATGATCAACTCGGCGTTCGCCGAGGGCGGCCCGGCCTGCACCTGGCGGACGATCGAGGCCCTCACGAAGATCCACATCGACCACTACGTCGAGGTCGACTTCGCGGGGTTCACGCGGGTCGTGGACGCGCTCGGCGGCGTGGAGATCTGCGTGCCGCGCAAGATCGACGACCCGAAGGCCGAACTGCACCTGGAGGCCGGGCGCCAGACCGTCCGCGGGGAGCAGGCCCTCGGGTACGTCCGGACCCGGTACGGCTTCGGCGACGGCTCGGACCTCGAGCGGATCAAGCGGCAGCAGGCGTTCATGGCGTCGATCGTCAAGAAGGCCACCGACGGCAGCATGCTGACCGACCCCGGGCGGGTGTACGCGTTCCTCGAGGCCATCGCGAGCTCGATCCGGACGGACGAGGACATGACGCTCTCGGTGATGCAGGACCTCGCGACCGGCCTGCGCGGGATCAGCGCCGGGAACGTCCGGTTCGTCACCGTCCCGGTGCAGGCGTACCCGCAGGACCGCAACCGCGTCCAGTTCGACAAGGCGCGGGCCGAGCCGCTGTTCGCGGCGATCCGCGAGGACAACACGGTGCCCGAACCCGAGCCGCCGCCCGCGAAGAAGGGGCCCCCGCCCGTCCAGCCCGCCCAGGTGAAGGTCGGGGTCTACAACGGGACGGCCTCGTCCGGGCTCGGTCAGCGGACGGCCGAGCAGCTCGCCGGCCGGGGGTTCGACGTCGTCAAGGTCGGCAACGCGGACAAGACGTACGAGAAGACGGCGATCCTGTACGGGGAGGGCGCGAAGCGGCACGCGGAACGGCTCGCGGTCGCGCTGCCCGGACACCCCCCGCAGCCGTGGAAGAAGGCCAAGCCGGGCTACGTGTACCTCGTCGTCGGCGCGGACGGCGCGAAGGTCCGCGGCGCGAACCCGGTGCCGAAGGTGGCGGGAGAAGTACGGGCAGATCAGGACATATGCGCTGCCGGATAACCGGACGTACGGTAGCGACGTGGTGTCTCCTGCGTCACCCCGGTATCCTCACCGCGGGCAACCGCCAACCGCACTAAAGCGTCACATGTAGGACGGCAGCACACCCCCCGACCAACCGACCCCCTCGGAGCCGCCTCCCCGCACCTGGCTCTGCCCAGCGTCACGGCCCCCCACCCCGGAAACGGACCGCATGCAGCCCGAGCCATTCACTCTGCTCATGACCGTCTATGGCGGTGACCGGGCCGAGTATGTCAAGGACGCCTTCCGCAGTGCGGTGCACGACCAGACGCTCCGCCCGGACCAGGTCGTCCTGGTGCAGGACGGCCCGATCGCGCCGGACCTCGCCGCCGCCCTGAAGGACCTCGTCGCCGACAGCCCCGTCGAGGTCACCTACGTCCCCCTCGAGCACAACCGCGGCCTCGGGCCCGCGCTGGACGCCGGCCTGCAGGCCGCCCGGCACGACATCATCGCCCGGATGGACGCCGACGACGTCGCCATGCCGCACCGCTTCCAGCTCCAGGTCCCGCTCGTCCGAGCGGGCGCCGACCTCGTCGGCGCGGGCCTGCTGGAGTTCGGCACCGGCATCGACGACGTCGTGGGCCGCCGCATCCCGCCGAGCGACCCCGAGGACATCGCCCGCTACTCCCGCCTGCACGACCCGTTCAACCACCCCACGGTCGTCTACCGGCGCAGCGCCGTCTGGGCCGTCGGCGGCTACGGCGACCTGCCGCTGATGGAGGACTACTGGCTGTTCGTCCGCATGATCGCGGCGGGCGCCCGGATGGTGAACGTCGCCGAACCGCTCGTCTACTACCGCGTCGGCGACGGCGCCTACCAGCGCCGCGGCGGCCGCGACCTGCTCCGCTCCGAGCTGCGCCTCCAGCGCGAGATGCGCCGCGGAGGGTTCATCAGCGCGCCGCAGTACTGGCGCAACGTGGTGGTGCGGGGCGGCTACCGGCTCGTCCCCACCGCGATCCGCAAGCCGTTCTACCGCGCGATCGTCGCCACCTACGGCGACCGCCGCAACCGCGAACGCGACCGCGTCAACCTCGAACGCCCGGACGTCGGCGAGCCGGAGAAGCGCGCGTACGTCCCGCGCCACGCCCGCCCGCCCGTGCCGGACGACGGGCCCGCCGCGTGGCCGCTGTCCGCCCCGCCCCCCGAGCAGCCCGGCCACCACGCGCGCTGACCGCACCGCCGGGCCCTCCGAAAACGCGAAGGCGGCCGCCGGACGGGTTCCGTCCGGCGGCCGCCCGCTCGACGAGGGGTGGCCGCGCCTACGCGCTCACCGCTCCCACAGGACCGGCTGCGCGCCGCTCGCGTCGACGCTCTGCCCCACGCCGAGCACCGTCTCCTTGAACGGGGCGAGCCCGGTGATCTCCTGGTCGCCGTCGCCGCCGAGGCCGGTCCCGCCGGGCGTCGTCGCCTCCCAGGACGTCCCGTCCTTCGAGGTCAGCGACACCACGTCGGCCGAACCGGACGCGGCGCTCTTCGCCGCCGCGGCGAACCCGTCCGGCGTCGCGGTCAGCGCCGTCACGCTGATCTTCTGATCGTCGCCGGGGGCCGGCAGGTCCTTCCACGTCTTCCCGCCGTCGGCCGAGGTGTAGCCGATCCAGACGAGCCCCTGCTGCGTCGCCGCGATGCCCGCGGCGACGAGCGTGTCGCCCTTCGCCGCGACGTGCGTCAGGTGGGCCTCGCTGACCCCGCTCGGCACCGGCAGCGACTTCAGCGTCCACTGCTTGCCGTCGGCCGACGACCACACCGCCGGATGGTTGCCCTGCGCGTCCCGGTGGCCGCCGACGGCCACGAAGCCCGACGACGGCGCGGCGACGTCCAGCATCCACTTGAACGCGTCGGACGTGCCCTTCAGCGCGTTCGCGTCCGTGCCAGCGCCCTTCTCCCAGGTCTTCAGGTCGGTGGAGGACCAGGCCGAGGCGGAGTAGCCGTGCGTGCCGACCACGACGTACCCGGCGGAGCCCGCCGCGACGCCGCTGGTGGTCGGCGCCCCCTCGGCGTCGGGACGGAACGCGGCCGCGGAGTCGGCGGCCTGCCAGGTGGCGCCGTCCTGCGAGGAGACGACGAGCGCGCGCTTGGGCGCCGTCTGGTCGTAGCCGACGGCGACCCAGCCGGACTTGCCGGTGGCGACGTCGAGCAGCCGCTGCGGGCCGGGGCGGGTGAACGCCGCGCCGAGGCCCTGCGCGGACTTCCACGCCGCGCCGTCCGCGGACGTCCACACGGCGGCGTCGCCGGACGCGCTGCCGACCGCGACGGCCAGCGCGTCGGACCCGCCGACGGCCTGCACGGCGTGGTCGGGCCGGATCGCGCCGGGGATCTTCGCGAGGTCGATCGGGACCTGCTGCCCGTTCGCGTCCCACACGGCCAGCAGCGGGTCCATGTCGCCGCCGCCGGGCTCGCGGCCCACGAGGACGGTCTGGCCGTTCACGACGGCCGCGCCGGTGACCTCCCGGCCCGGCTTGGCGGTCGCGGTGCCCGCGGCCTTCCACGTGGTGCCGTCCGCGCTGTGCGACAGCAGCACGTCGCCGCCGCGCGCGACGAGCGCCGTGTAGCCGCCGGCGTCGCCGACGATCCGGCTCGTCGACCGGTAGCCCTCCGCGGCGATCTTCCCGGCCTTCGTCCAGCTCTGCCCGTCCTTGGAGACGAACGCCTGGCCGAACATGGTGTCGCCGTCCTTCATCTCGCGGACGGCCATGAACCCGGCCTGGCCGCCGCCGACGATGAGGCCGCGGCTGCCCTTGGGCACCGGCACCTCGGACGCCGCCCAGGTGCGGCCCCCGTCCTGCGAGCTCCACACCTTGCGGTACTGCGGGGGCTTCTTGTTGTCGGGCTTGATGAGCCCTTCGAGCAGGACGACGTCGCCGCTCGCGGCGATCTCGACCAGCGAGTACGACGCCTTCTGGACGTTCAGGCCGATCTGGTCGCCGACGCGGGCCTCCCAGGCGCGCCCGTCGGTGGACAGCCAGACGGCCGGCTCCTCGTCGCTGAAGTCGCCCTTCGCGGACGTCGCGCCCATGGCGATGTAGCCGCCGCCGGTCGCGACGATCCGGTCGACGCGGTTGCCGCCGTCGAAGACCCGGCCGACGGCGTCGGGCTGCCGCGTCCAGCTCTGACCGTCCGAACTGGTCCAGACGGCGCCGCCGGTCGTGCCCGCGCCGATCGCCACCCAGCCGGCCTGGCCGCCGCCGACGGCCTGCGGGGTCGCGTTGCCCGCCGCGCCCTGGACCGTCGCGGACTTGAACGTGCGGCCGCCGTCGGTCGACACCAGGAAGATGCCGCGGGTCGCGCCCGCGCCGGCCTCCGAACCGACCGTGACGACCGTCTGGCCGACCGCGGCGGCGCCGCCGAACTCCTGGTCGCGTCCGTCGGTCTGGGCGGACCCGGGCACCGGGAACGCGGCCGCGGCGAGCTTGGCGTCGCCGCCGCCCGACGGGCCGTCGTCGCCGCCGACGAGCGTCACGACCGCGTACCCGCCGCCCGCGATGATCGCGACGGCGGCCAGCCCGGCGACGCCGATCAGCAGGCCCTTCTTGCTTCTCTTCTTCTTGGGCGCGCTCTGCTGCGGCGTCGTGCGCCACGGCTCGTCGATCTGCGGCGGCGGCGACGCGGGGCCGGGCTGCGCGGGCGCGTGCGGCGCGGGGGGACCGGCGTTCGCGCCGGGGACCTCCTGCGCGTACGGGAACGGCTGCGGGGAGGGCGGCTGCGCGGGCGGCTGCGGGCTCGGGACGCCGGGAATCTCCTGGGCCCACGGGAACGGCTCCGGCGCGGGGGCCGGCGCGGGCGGGCCGTGGGGCGCGGCGCCGTTCGCGGGCGGCTGCTGGCTCGGGACGCCCGGGATCTCCTGCGCCCACGGGAACGGCTCGGGCGCGGGCGGCTGCGCCGGGGGCCGGGCGGACGGCTGCGCGGCGTTCGCGCCCGGCACCTCCTGGGCCCACGGGAACGGCTCGGGCGGCGGGGGAGCGGCGGGCTGCTGCGAGCCGGCGATCTGCTGGGTCTCCGGCTCGATCGGCTGCTCGGCGCGGGTGGCGTCGGCCGGAATCTCCCACTCGGGCCGCTCGGGCGGCTCGGGCGGCGCCGGGGACGGCACCGGGGGCGCGGGCGGCTGCCGGCCCACGTGCATCGTCTTGTCGGAGTCGACGACCTCGGGCCCGACGATCATCGTCGCGTCGCCCTCGCCCGTGCCGGTGCCGGACGCCCCGGCGCCGGACGCGCCGGAGTCGTCCGACCAGGCGGAGGAGTCCGCGACCGTGTGGTCGGGGGCCTCCCCGGCGTCGCCCGCGTCGCCGCCCGCGCCGGGGAACGGCGGCAGCGGCGGCGGCTCGCCGGCGGGCGCCGGCTCGTCGTCCTTCTTGAAGATCTGCGTGCGCATCCCGCTGAGGTCGAGGTCGCTCACCGTGCGGTTGGTGTCCTCTTCCGGCTCCTCCGGGAGCGGGGTGCCGAACGGCGGCAGCGGTGCGGGCTCGGGCAGCAGCGGCTCGGCCCCGCTCGGCTGCTCGCCGTCGTTCAGCCACTGCGGCGGCGGGGGAGCCTCGCCCGGCTGTCCGGCTTCGGGCCGCCCGCCCTGGTGGTCGTCGTCCGGGGTTCCGGTTGCGGTCACACCTGCACTCCAGCCTCTGTCATGTGCATGCCGCCTGCATGCGCGTCGTCGTCTGCACCGTCATGGTCTGCATCGTCATGTGGTCTGCATCGTCATGCCGTCTGCACCGTCATGCCGTACGCGCGGGGGCCGTACTCACCGGCGATGATAGCGGCGCATACGGGACGGAACTCCCCGCCGGATCGCCCTAGCCGCTCCGCCCCGCCGCGGCGCACGTGCTCCCCGCGCACCTGGTCAGCGCGTAGAGGCGCGCGGTGAGCGTCCGCAGTCGTTCCGGGGGCAGCGTCGCGGCGATGTTGGACAGGTGGTGGGGGTCGCGGGTCAGGTCGTAGTACTCGCGCTCGCCGTCCGCGTACTCGACGTACAGCATGTCGGTCGTCCGAAGCGCATTGTAGGTCGTGGGGGCGCCGGGCAGGGCGTCCTGCCGGTCGGGATCGAGTTCGGAGTACGCCGGTTTGACGTGCTCGACCAGCGCGGTGTCGCGCCAGTCGGCGGGGGCGTCGCCGCGCAGGAACGGGACGAGCGAGCGGCCGTCGGTCGCGGCGGGCACCGGCGCCCCGGCCAGTTCGAGGAACGTGGGCGCCATGTCGGTGTTCTGCACGATGTGCGTGACCCGCCCGCCGCCGCCGATGCCGGGGCCGACGAACACGAACGGCACCCGGATGTCCATGGTGTACGGGGTCATCTTGCCGCCCGCGAGCCGGTGCTCGCCCATGTGGAACCCGTTGTCCGACCCGAACACCACCACCGTGTTCTTCTCGATCCCGAGTTCCTTCACCGTGGCGCGGATCTTGCCGAGCATCTCGTCCACGGACTGCACCATGCGGACCCGGTCGCGGAACCCGGCGTCGATCCGCTCGATCTGGCGCGGGCCGAGCTTCTTGTGCAGCCGCAGCCACGCGGGCTTGTCGCCGACGTCGCCCTCGTTGAACGCCGGGGTGCGGGGCGCCTTCAGGTTCGGGAACAGCGCGGCGTGCCGGGGCGCGGGGACGAACGGCCCGTGCGGCGCGAACGTCGAGACCTCCATGAAGAACGGCTGCCCGGAGGCGTGCGAGCGCTTGATGAAGTCGAGGCTCTTGTAGGAGAGGACGTCCGTCATGTAGTCCTGCGGCTCCTCGCCGTAGTGGACGATGCGGCCGTTCTCGTTCAGGTTGTAGCCGAACTCCGGGTAGCCGTTCCCGCCGACGTACCACTCGCTCCAGCCCGGCGGGACGTTCGTCGAGCCGGTGCCGGGGTCCTGCGGCTGGTAGCCGTTCATGTACTTGCCGAGCATCGCGGTCCGGTACCCGGCCTTCTGCAGGCCGGCCGCGAACGACTTCTGCTCGCCGCCCTCCCGCTGGAAGACGCCGTAGCCGCCGAGCGGCGGGAAGTTCGTGCGGACGTTGGTGTTGTGCGGGTACTGCCCGGTGAAGAAGGTGGCGCGGGACGTGCAGCAGAGCGAGTCGGCGACGAGGAAGTTGTCGAACGTGACGCCCTCCGCCTGCATCTTCTGCACCTGCGGCATGTGCGCAACGAGCTTCCAGGAGAGGTCGTCGGTCAGGACGAACACGATGTTCGGCTTCGCGGCCGGGGCCTTCTTCCGCGCCGGGCCGCTCTCCTTCTGCGGGAAGCCGAAGCAGCCGCTCAGCACCAGCATGGAGAGCACGAGCAGGGCGGCGGGCACACCGCGCCCGAGCCGGCTTCTCTCGAACAAAGTCGGCCACTCCTCGTGCCCTCGGTTCCGGCGCCCCGGTCTCAGCCGCCGGGGCCAAGCGTAATCGGCCACCGGGTGATTCGCGTGCCGAGTGGTGGTTCGCCGTCGTGTGCCGGTTGTTGGCATGATGCGAGGTGATGTGGAGGACGGGCGGGGCGCCGCGGGCGCGTGGACCGCTGACGCCGCTGTTCGTCGGTGCGGCCGTCAGCGGTGCGCTCGCGCTGGTCGTGGGCCTCGCGGCGTCGTGCGGGCCGGACGGCCGCGAGCCGGAGGCGCGGGCCACGTCGAGCGCGCCCGCGCCGAGCCCGGCCGGGACGGCCGCGCCGATTCTGCCGCCCGGGTACTCGCCGACCGAACCCGTCCTCGACGACTCCTTCGCCGACCCCGCCGCCATCAAGGTGGGCGACACCTACTTCGCCTACGGCACCAACGGCGGCGACGCGATGATGCCGGTCGCGACCGCGCCCGCGCCCGCCGGGCCGTGGACCCGCTCGCCCGGCGACGGCCTCGCCCGCCTGCCGGCCTGGGCCGAGGCGGGCTGGACGTGGGCGCCGGAGGTGGTGGCGCCGCAGCGGCAGGGCGACCCGTACCTGCTGTACTTCACGGCCCGCCGCAGGGACGCGGACGTCCAGTGCATCGGCATCGCGACCGCGACGTCGCCCGCGGGGCCGTTCGTCCCGCGCGACGGCGACCCGCTGATCTGCCCCGAGGACCTCGGCGGCGCCATCGACGCGGCGTCGTTCATCGAGGACGACGGGACCCGCTTCCTGCTGTACAAGAGCGACGCCCGCGCGACCGCCGCGATCTACCTCGTGCAGCTGACGTCCGACGGGCTGGAACTGGCCGCGCCCGCGACCCGCATCCTCGGCCGCAGCGGCGACGAGCCCGTCCTGGTGGAGGCGCCCGACCTCGTGAAGCGGGGCGGCAAGTACGTGCTGTTCTACTCGGCGGGCTGGTACTTCGAGTCGAACTACCAGACCCGGTACGCGGTGGCGTCGTCGGTCTGGGGCCCGTACGAGAAGGGGCCCGCGCCCATCCAGACGACGGACCTGTACGGCGGGAAGGTCGAGGGGCCGGGCAGCGCGGACGTCCTCAGCGACGGCACCGGCGACTACCTGCTGTTCCACGGCATCACCGAGTACCACGGCGGGTCGAAGGTGACGCGCCCCATGTACGTGGCGCCGCTCGGCTGGGACGGGGCGCGGCCGGCCGTGCGGGGCGTGACCGCCCGCTACGAGGTGGAGGCGGGACGGCTGAACGGCTGCGTGTCCGCGCTGCCGCGCCCGAACGCGTCCGGCGGCAAGGCGGCGGGCCCGTTCGCCCGCGACGACTGCGCCGTGGACCTGCGGGTGTTCGCGCCCGTCGCCGGGCAGTACACGGTGCGGCTGCAGTACGCGAACCGGTCCGGCGCCGAGTCCGACCTGCAGTTCGCCGTGAACGGGACGGCGGCGGCGTCGGTGCGGCTGGCCGCGACCGAGGGCGCCGACTGGACGTCCGCCACGGCGCAGGTGCAACTTGGCGGCGGCTGGAACACGCTCGCGCTGCGCCGCCTCTCCGGCCCCGGACGTCCCGCGGGCAAGGGGCAGATCGACTTCCTGGAGGTCCGGTAGGGGCGCGCGTTCAGCGGCCGGTGCGCTCGAACAGGACGAGCCACCCGCCCCGGAACGTCCAGGTGCGGACCGGACGCCACGGCCCGGCGGCCTGGACGGCCCGCTCCCGGTCGTCGACGATCGGGCCGTGCGGGTCGAGGGACCGGTGGTTCATCACCCACACCCGGTCGTACTTCGCGAGCTTCGGCCCGAGGTCGCGCGGGCGGACGTCGCGGCCCTTGAGGTTCGCGGCGGCCACCGGGTCGACCTCCATGCCCACGTCGTCGAGCCGGCCGAAGGCGTCCGGGTAGGCGGCGGCGTTCCACCGCACGATGCCCGCGAGGTAGACGATCGCGTCGCCGGGGCGGGCGTTGGCCGCGACGGCGTCCGCGGCCTTGCGCATGTTCTCCGGGCGGCTCTGCTCGCGGCGGATCGTGTCGTGCGCCTGCATGGAGGGCCCGACGAGCGCCGCGGCGGCCACCGCGAGCACCGCGGCGCGGTCGGCGCGGCGGGGCGCGGCGGCGAGCAGCCGCGCGAGTCCCGCGCCGGCGAGCAGGCCCAGCGCGGGCAGGGTGTAGACGGTGTAGCGGTAGTAGAACATCGGGTCGCCGACCATCGAGACGACCAGCAGCAGCACGGTCGGCAGGACCAGCCACGGGACGGCGACGGCGGCGAGCGGCACCCGGTGCGGGCCCGTCCGCGCGCGCAGCCCCGCGACCGCGCCGACCACCGCGATCGCCAGCACGGGAACGACGAGGGGACGGGACCCGCACACGAACTGCACCTGCGTCCACACGACGTCCCACGACGGCTTGGGCAGCCACTCCACCTGCCGCGTCTGGTCCCGCGCGGCGAGCGCGAACGGGACGAGCGGCGCGGCGGCGAGCGCGGACGCGGCGAGCCACCGCGCCCAGACGCCGGGCGCCGCCCGCACCGCCAGGAGCGTCGCGCCGTGCGCCGCGACCAGCAGGACGCCGTGCAGGTGCAGGAACCCCAGCGCCATGACCGCCGGGACGTAGCCCGCGAACCACGGCCACCGCCGCCGCGCGTCCGGCTCGGCGCCCCGGACGAGCAGGTACGTCGCGAGCACGGCGACCGCCGCCACCATCGCGTAGGAGCGCCCCTCCTGCGCCCACCGGGACGTCTGCACGGCGACGGCGAACGCCAGGCCGCCGAGCAGGCCCGCGGACGTCCCGTACAGCCGCCGCGCGAGGACGGCGACGCCCGCGGCGGCGGCCGCCATCGCGAGGGCGCTCGGCAGCCGCAGCGCCAGCTCGCCCGTCCCGAACGCCGCCACCCACGGCCGCATGATCACGTAGTAGAGGGCGTGGACGAGGTCGAGGTGGTCGAAGACGGCGAACATGTCCCCGTAGGACCGGGACGCCATGCTGATGGTCGCGGCCTCGTCGAGCCACAGCGACGGGCGGCGGATGCCGATCAGGGAGACCGCGAGCGTCAGCGCGGCCGGGAGCAGCGGCATGAACGGGCCGTGCGCGAACCGCGCCGCGCGCCCGCGCGGCGCCGCCGCGCGTCCGGGGCCGGCCGGCGAACCGTCGGCCGGGGGAACGTCATGTGCCTCGGGAACGTCGTGGGGCGTCGCCGTCATGGGAGGGGACCTCGACTCCGATCTCGCGCAGCAGGTCGGCGGTCGGCCGCGGCCGGCCGAACACGCCCGCCCGCGCCCCCCGCACGAGCGCGCGGCGCAGCACCGCGCGGTCCGAGGAGCCGGCGAACGTGCGCGACCAGCGCCGCACCGTGGAACCCGCGTACAGGACGCGTTCCGGCGGCGCCAGCCCGCGGCTGCCGGTGAACAGCCAGATCTTGTTGCGGACCTCGTAGTAGAAGCGGTCGCCGGGATCGGCGTCCGCACCCCCGAACGTTCTGGTCTTGTGGACGACGACGCTGTCCGGGCACAGCACCCCGCGGCGCCCCCGCAGCAGCCGCGTCGTGAACTCGAAGTCGTCGTTCCACAGGAAGTAGTCGGCGACCGGCAGGCCCCGCGCGCGGACGACCGCGGCGTCCACCAGCACCGACACGAACGACGCCGACCGGATCGGGACGCACCCCGCCGCGCGGGCCGCAGCCCGCTCGACCGCCGACGCGCGCGGCTTCGGCCGCGGCGTGTTCATCGGGTGGTCGCGGCCGTCCGTCCACACCACCCGGCTGGCCAGCAGCGTCGCGGGCCCGTCGGGCCCGGCCGTCCGGTCCCGGGCGGCGAGCAGGGCGCGCAGGGCGCCGGGCTCCGGCACGGTGTCGTCGTCCAGCAGCCACAGCAGGCCGGCGTCCCCGGCGAGCGCGTGCGCCATCCCGGCGGCGAACCCGCCCGCGCCGCCGGTGTTGCGCGGCAGCACCAGCAGGTCGGCGTCCGGGAACCGCTCCCGCACCATCGCCGCCGTCCCGTCGTCGGACGCGTTGTCGACGACGATGACCCGGTCGGGCGGCCGCTCCTGCGCCGCCAGGGCGGCGAGGGACTCCGCCAGCAGCTCCCGCCGCCGGTAGGTGACGACGATCGCGGCGACCGTCACCCCGGACGCCCCGGGGGCCGCCCGGCCGGTCATCCGCGCCTGCCGGTGGGACGCCCGGCGGCGCGGCGGGCGGCGCGCTGCAGCGTCGGCGACGGCGCCGAGGCCGCCTGCAGCAGCCGGTCGAGGTTCTCCCGGACGTCCGCGAGCTGCCCGTGCAGGTGCGCGATCCCGATCCGGTCGTGCACCGCGTTGAGCCGTTCCAGCAGGTGCGCCGACACCCCGATGGACGCCGCGGCGATCAGCTCGTCCGGGACGTCCCCGGGCAGCATCCCGCCGGTCGGCGTCCGCGACGTCGTCAGCTCCTCCAGATCGCCGGACACCCCGTACCCGGCCTCGCGCAGCGCGGCGACGATGGCGCGGGTGCGGTCGGCGGCCCAGTCCGCGTGCCGGGGCGGCAGGCCCATCGGCGTGCGGTCGGCCGGGCCGGTCCCGGCGGCGAGGCCGCTCCCGATCAGGTGGTCGCGGACGATGCGCTCGTAGTCGCCGCCCAGCGCGGTGCCGAGCCGCCCGTTCAGCCGCCGCAGCAGCTCCGCCTCGACCGCCGACAGCGGCGCGTCGTCCGCCAGGCCCTCGACGTCGCAGCCCGCCGGGTCGATGCCGGTGAGCGCGCAGAACCGGTCCCACAGGACGTCCGGGCCGGAGCCGGGCGCGGGCAGCGTGAGGACGTGCACGCGTTCCTTCGGCACCGCCGACTCCCAGGTCTTCAGCACCCGGACCGGGTCGTGCAGCCCCCAGAACATCGGCCCGAACGGTTCGGGCGCGTCGATGCCGAACTCGACCAGGTCGTCCACGAACCGCTCGAACGTGATGTCGTGGTTGTGGCGGATCTGCTCCTGCCAGTCGTAGATGAGCTGCCAGCCGAGGTCGCGGGTCGCGAACACCACGTGCACGTCGGCGGGCGCCAGCGTCGCGACCGCGTGCCGCGCCTGCGCCGCGGTCGCGCCGCCCAGCAGCCCGTGCGAGAACACGACCGTGGGGCCGTCCCACTCGCGGGCCCGCTTCGCCACCCGGTCCCACGCGCCCTCCCAAGCCGGGTCGCGGTGCCCGCCCCAGCTCATCTCCCGCAGGTCCATGACGGCGCCGAAGTGCTCGTTCGGCCCGGTGACCGGATGCCCGACACCGGCGTCGGCGAGCCGCCGCCGGTTCGCCCACAGCGCCCGGTGCAGGAACGCCGCCCCCGCGGTCGGCGCGCCGACGTGCAGGTAGACGGCCTTGCGCGCGTCCCCGCTCTCTGCCATCTGCCGGTTCACCTCGTGCTCGTGTCGGTCGGTGCTCATGTCCTGCTCGGGTCGTGCTCGGTCAGCGGTTCGCGTCCGGGTCGGCGTCGGCGCGGGCGGCGATGTCCTGCAGCAGCCGGTAGGCGCCGCGCAGCTGCCCCCGGACGGCCGGGTAACGCTCCCCGACCTCCCGCATCGCGCGGACCGTCCGCGGCACGGACTCCTCGGCCAGCACGCCCGTCACCTCCCGCAGCAGCGCGGCGTCCGCGCCCATCTCGGCGAGCCGCTCGGCGACGGGCACGTCCGGCCCGGCGACCCGCGCGGCGCGGTCCTCGGCGTCGCGGAGCCGGCCCAGCAGCGTGGCGACCGCGTCCAGGCCGACGTCCGCGACGTCGGCCCAGACCGGCTCGTCGGGGTCGGGCGCGGGCGGCAGCCACTTCGCGGTGCCGGGCCCCACCATCGGGATCAGCTCGTACAGGTCGCCGACGACGTCGTAGCGGGCGGTGCGCAGCCGCTCGACGGTCTCGACGGCCAGTTCGGTCGCCCACGGCAGGTGCTCGGCGGGCAGGACGGTCTTCGCCGGCGACGGCCGCGCCGCCAGCACCCCCTGCGCCAGGTTGAGCTTCACCTCCGCGTTGTGGACGTGCCACCCCACCCGCTCGCGGTCGAGGGCCCGGTTGAGCCGCAGCAGCCACTGGGTCTCGGCGAGGCCGAGCGACGGGTTGTCGAACGGGGCGGCGAGGTCGTAGGCGTCCGGGTCGAGCCGGACCGCCTCGCAGAACCGCCGCCACAGCAGGTCGCGGGGCGCCCCCGGGCGCGGCAGCGTCACCACGTGGACCCGCTCGCGCGGCAGCGTCCCGCCCCAGCGGCGCAGGACGTCCACCGGGTCCTGCAGTCCCCAGAACAGCCGCGACATCTCGAAGGCGTTGCGGTCGGGCTGCTTGAGCGTCGCGACGAACTCCGAGAACGAGGTGTCGAACCGGTTCTTGACGTCCTCCTGCCAGTGCGCCGGGATCTGCCGCGCGAGGTCCCGGACGGTGAACACCACGTGGACGTCGGCGAAGCTCAGATCGGTCAGCGCGCGCCGCACGTACTTCATGCGGGCGGGCGCGAACAGCTCCTGCGAGATGATCGCGTCGCGGCCCCAGTCGCGGCACTCGTCCACGAGCCGCCGCCACGACCCCGGGACGGACGGGTCGGACGCGCCGGAGAAGAACGTGTGCCGCAGGTCGAACGCGGCGCGGACGTGCGCGGCCTGGTCGGCGCCCGGATACAGGACGCCGTGCTCGCGCAGCCGGTGCCGGTTGTGCCACAGGATCTGCTGCAGGTACGTCGTGCCGCTCTTCGCCGCCCCGACATGCAGGAAGACCGCCGGGCGGCTACCCCGCTCGGCACGTCCGGAATGGGACGAGATCACCGTGTTCCTTGATTCCTGCACCGGTATCGATCGAACCCCGGGTATCTTAGCCCCAATCTGTACCAACGGACCGGCTGACGACCCACGTGCAGCGGGTCCCGCACACCGGGTTCTGCAAACACCCCCCGCCGGATGGACGCCCCCCTGTATGAACGTTGATCTCGTGGTGGCCGGCAGCGGGCTGTTCGGGCTGACCGTCGCCGAACGCTGCGCGGCAGACCTGGGCCTGCGCGTGCTGGTCCTGGACCGGCGCGACCACATCGGAGGGAACGCCTACAGCGAGGACGAGCCGGAGACCGGCATCGAGATCCACCGCTACGGCGCCCACCTGTTCCACACCTCCAACGAGCGGGTCTGGGAGTACGTCAACCGCTTCACCGCCTTCACCGGCTACCGGCACCACGTGTACTCCCGGTACCGCGACCGGATCTACCCGATGCCGATCAACCTCGGCACCGTCTGCGAGTACTTCGGCCGGGCGTTCACCCCGGACGAGGCGCGCGCGCTGATCGCCGAGCAGGCCGCCGAGGTCACCGACCCGGCGAACCTGGAGGAGAAGGCGATCTCGCTGATCGGGCGCCCGCTGTACGAGGCGTTCATCCGCGGCTACACGGCCAAGCAGTGGCAGACCGACCCGCGCGACCTCCCGCCCGAGATCATCACGCGGCTGCCCGTCCGGTACACGTTCGACAACCGGTACTTCAACGACACCTACGAGGGCCTCCCGGTCGACGGCTACACGGCCTGGCTGGAGCGGATGGCCGACCACCCGAACATCGAGGTGCGGCTGAACACCGACTTCTTCGACCTGCGCGACGACGTCGTCGGGAACGTCCCGGTCGTCTACACCGGCCCCCTCGACGCCTACTTCGGCCACGCGGAGGGCGAGCTCGGCTGGCGCACCCTCGACTTCGAGATGGAGATCGCGAACACCGGCGACTTCCAGGGCACCCCGGTGATGAACTACGCCGACCAGGACGTCCCGTACACGCGCATCCACGAGTTCCGCCACTTCCACCCCGAGCGCCGCGACCGCTACCCGTCCGACCGGACGGTCATCATGCGGGAGTACTCGCGGTTCGCCGAGCGCGGCGACGAGCCGTACTACCCCATCAACACCCCCGGCGACCGCGAGAAGCTCCGCGCCTACCGCAAGCTCGCCGCCGCCGAGGACGGCGTCCTGTTCGGCGGGCGGCTCGGCACCTACCAGTACCTGGACATGCACATGGCCATCGCGAGCGCGCTCGGCATGGTCGACAACCGACTGCGTCCCCATTTCGCCGAGGGTTCGCGTCTCATCAGTGGAGGTGCAGACGAATGAGCGACATGGGAGCCCATGACCACCTGCGGGTCCTGCAGCGGGTCGTGCTGCCGGTGGACCGCGACCTGGACGTCCTGAAGCTGTACGTCGAAGGGGAGATCGGGCGCGGCGCCGAGGCGTTCGCCGCCGAGGCCGCCGCCGAGGCCGACGGCGGGGGCGCCGACATCGTCGGGCGCCGCAGCGTCGTCGTCCCGGTCGGGCGGCGCGTGTCGTTCGCGACGTACTTCAACGCGTTCCCCGCGAGCTACTGGCGCCGCTGGACGTCGGTGGACGAGGTGTTCCTGCGGGTCCGCGTGCGCGGGCAGGCGAACGTCATCGTCTACCGGTCGAGCGCGAAGGGGCACGTGTCGCGCGTCGCGTCCGTCCGGGTCGACAGCGACGACTCCCACGAGGAGACGTTCCGGCTGACGCTGAGCCCGTTCATCGACGGCGGCTGGTACTGGATGGACGTCCTCGCGGGCGAGCGCGACGCCGTCCTCGAACGCGCCGACTGGTGCGCCGAGCCCGGGCACGTCCGGCAGGGCCGCGTCAGCCTCGGCATCACCACCTTCAACCGGCCGAACTTCTGCGTCGACCAGCTCGTCGCGCTCGGCGCCGCGCCCGAGGTCCTCGACGTCGTCGACGAGATCTTCGTCGTCGACCAGGGGGACCAGAAGGTCCGCGACGACGACCGGTACGCGGCGGCGGCCGCGGGCCTCGGGTCCCGGCTGCGGCTCATCGAGCAGCCGAACCTCGGCGGGTCCGGCGGGTTCTCCCGCGCGATGGACGAGACGCTCCGGTCCGGCGCCAGCGACTACGTGCTGCTCCTCGACGACGACGTCGTCACCGAGACCGAGGGGATCCTGCGCGCCGTCGCGTTCGGCGACTTCGCCCGCACCCCGACCATCGTCGGCGGGCACATGTTCAACCTGTACATCCGCTCCCAGCTGCACGCGTACGGCGAGGTCATCGCGAAGTACCGGTGGTGGTGGGAGGAGGCCGAGCACACCCGCCGCGAGCACGACTTCGCGCTCCCGCCCGCGCAGACCCTCGACCCGGACGCGAAGCCGAAGACCAGCTCCGGCGGGCTGCTGAAGACGCCGTGGCTGCACCGCCGCGTCGACGTCGACTACAACGGCTGGTGGATGTGCCTCATCCCCACCGACGTCGTCCGCAAGATCGGCCTGTCGATGCCGATGTTCATCAAGTGGGACGACGCCGAGTACTGCGTCCGCGCCGGCGCGGCCGGGTTCCCCACCGTGTCGCTGCCCGGCATGGCCGCCTGGCACGTCCCCTGGCAGGACAAGGACGACGCCATCGACTGGCAGGCGTACTTCCACGAGCGGAACCGGCTCGTCACCGCGCTGCTGCACTCCCCGTACGAGCGGGGCGGCAACCTGGTGAAGGAGAGCTACATCATCTCGGTGAAGCACGCCCTCGCCATGCAGTACTCCACCGCCGAGCTGATGCTCTCCGCGATCGAGGACGTGCTGACCGGCCCCGAGCACATGCACGCCGGGATCCGCACCAAGCTCGCCGACGTCAACGCGTTCCGCGCCGCGTTCCCCGACGCGCAGAACCGGCCGAGCCACGAGGAGTTCCCGCAGGTCCGCACCAACCGGCCGCCGAAGCGCGGGCGGACGCCCAAGCCGCCGGCAGGGCGGGTGAACGTGCTCGCGACCGCGATGCTCGGCGCCGTCAAGCAGCTCCGGCCCGTCGACCCGGCCGCGCACGGCAACCCGCAGACCGTCATCCCGCACATCGACCGGCACTGGGGGCTGCTGTCGAAGTTCGACAGCGCGCTCGTGTCGTCCGCCGACGGCACGAAGGTCGCCTGGTACCAGCGCGACCCCGAGCGGTTCAAGCGGATCCTCAGGCGCACGTCGCTGCTGCACGCCCGGCTCAGCCGCGAGTGGCCGCAGCTGAGCGCCCGCTACCGGTCCGCGATGGACGAACTGGCGTCGCCGGACGCGTGGCGCCGCACGTTCGAGGCGTCCGAGCCGTCCGGCGGTCCGGACGGGCCGGGGGCCGGGCGCCGATGACGGCCCGCCCCACCGCGAACCACCCGGGACGTCCCGGCCTCCCGGTCGCGAACCATGCCGGTGCGGACGTCCCGGGCGGCGACCGCGTGTCCGGGCGGCACCGCGCGTCGCCCGTCCCGCCCGACCCGGGGCTGCGCCCGCCGGGCGGGGACGGCGGGCTGCGGCAGACCCTCCGGCACAAGTACCTGCTGCGGCTGCTCGTCCGGCGCGAGCTGCGGGCGCGCTACAAGGGCTCGCTGCTCGGGCTCGGCTGGTCGTACGTCCGGCCCGGCGTGCACTTCTCCGTGTACTTCTTCGTCGTCGGCGTGTTCCTCGGGATGGACCGCGCGATCGAGGACTTCCCGATCTACCTGTTCTCGGGGATGGTCCTCATCCACCTGTTCACCGAGACGATCCACTCGACGACCCGCTCGGTCACCGGCAACGCGGCGCTGATCCGCAAGGTGTTCCTGCCCCGCGAGCTGTTCCCGTCGGCGTCGGTGCTCGTCTCGCTCGTGCACTTCGTGCCCGGCATGCTGATCCTGCTGTGCGGCGCGATCGCCGCGGGCTGGCGGCCGACGCCGGGCGGCCTCGCCGCCGCCGTCCTCGGGTTCTCGATCATCGTGACGCTCGGGCTCGGCCTCGGGCTGCTGTGCGCCGCCGTCAACGTGTTCTTCCGCGACCTCGAGCAGGTCGTGGACATCTCGATGCTCGTGATCACCTGGTCGGTCCCGATGATCTACCCGTGGACGCACGTGCAGACCCACGCCCCCGCCTGGGTGCTCGACGTCTACCTCTCGAACCCGCTGGTCAGCGCCGTGTCCCTGTTCCAGAAGGCGTTCTGGATGCCCGGGACGCGCGGGGACTTCGCGCTGCCGCCCGACCTGTACCTGCACGCCGGGATCTCCCTCGCGGTCAGCCTGCTGGTGTTCCTCATCGGACGCGCGGCGTTCGCCCGCATGCAGACGCGTTTCGCCCAGGAGCTGTAGAAGTGCCCGCTTCCATCGTCGTCGACTCCGTGACCAAGCACTTCACGCTGCGGCACGCCCGGTCGATCAAGGAGATGAGCGTCCGGGCGCTGCGCCGGCAGCCGCTCGCGGACCGCTTCAAGGCGCTGGACGACGTCAGCCTCACGTTCGCGCAGGGCGAGACGGTCGCGCTGATGGGGCTCAACGGGTCCGGGAAGAGCACCCTGCTGAAGATGATCTCCGGGGTGCTGAGCCCCGACACCGGCTCGGTCCTCGTCCGCGGCCGCATCGCCGGGCTCATCGACGTCGGCGCCGGCCTGCACCCCGAGCTGACCGGCCGCGAGAACGTCTACCTCAACGGCGCCATCCTCGGCATGTCGCGGGGCGAGATCCGGCGCAAGTTCGACCGGATCGTCGAGTTCTCCGGGGTCGAACGCTTCCTGGACGACCAGGTGAAGTTCTACTCGTCCGGCATGTTCATGCGGCTCGCGTTCTCGATCGCCGCGCACACCGAACCCGACGTGTTCCTCATCGACGAGGTCCTGGCCGTCGGCGACCCGCCGTTCCGGCAGAAGTGCATCGAGCGCATCCGCGAGCTGCGCGGCGAGGGACGCACGATGGTGATCGTCGCGCACGACATCAAGATGCTCACCGGCCTGTGCGACCGCGGCGTCACCATGGAGCACGGGCGCGTCCTGTTCGACGGGCCGACCGAGCAGGCGGGGCGCCTCGTCCGGGAGGCCCGCGCCGCCAAGCGCGCGGCCCGGGCGGTGGCGCCGTCCTGACCCGGAAACGGAATCCAATGGTGACCAGGGGAAGTAGCAGACAGATACCGGTAACTGCTCAGATAAGGTGACCCCGGTCCGCGGCGGGCGCCCGCGGCGACCTGCCCGAGTCCAGAGAAGAGGTGCGGTGTTGACCAGACAGGAAATCGGTAGTCCGCTGCTCGACAACGTCCACCGGATCATCGCCGACCGCGCGTGCACCGTCCTGTCCCTGGACATCTTCGACACCGTGCTGTGGCGCCGCGTTCCGCGCCCGGCGGACGTGTTCGCGCTGCTCGGCGCCCGGCTCCGTGAGGCCGGGCTGTGCCCGCCCTGGGTGACCGACGCGACCCTGCGGCGGATGCGGATCCTCGCCGAGGAGCAGGCCCGCCGCGGCCGCGACTCCCTCGGCACCGAGGTGTCGCTGTTCGACATCTGGCGGGCCATGCCCGAGGGCCCGTTCGGCGGCGCGCCGATCGAACGGCTCGTCCGCGCCGAGCTGGACCTCGAACGCGAGCTGACGGTCGTCGACCTCGACATCGCCGCGCTCGTCAAGGCCGCCCGCAAGCAGGACATCACGGTCATCCTGGTGTCCGACACGTACTTCACCGAGGACCACCTGCACCACCTCCTCGACCGTCCCGAACTCGGGTCGATGGAGAACGTGCGGATCTTCCGGTCGAACCAGCACGGCTCCGCCAAGGCGTCCGGGCTGTGGGACATCGTGCTGCGCGACCTCGGCGCGAGCCCCGAGCAGATCGTGCACATCGGCGACCACGAGGTCGCCGACGACGAGGTCCCCGCCGAGCTCGGCATCCGCACCGTCCACTACCGGCGGCTGGACGACGCGTTCGAGAGCGTCCTCGAACGCGAGCGCGAGCCCGTCGAACCGTTCGGCGACCACGCCCCCGACCTCGACGAGCGGGACGGCGACTTCGGCCTCACCAGCCTGCGCGCCAAGGCCATCGCCTCCGGCGGCCCGCACAGCACCTCCGCCCTGGACGTCGCGTGGCGGTACGGCGCCGCCGTCCTCGGCCCCGTGCTGACCGGGTTCGCCGAATGGTGCGCGGCGCGCGCGCACGAGACCGGCACCCGCCGGCTCTACTGCTCCATGCGCGAGGGCGAGCTGCTGTCCCGGCTCATCAACGAGGCCGCCGCCGCGCGCGGCTGGGACGTCGAGGCCCGCCCCGTCTGGCTGTCCCGGTTCGTCACCTCCCTCGCGGGCCTCGACCCGTTCGACACCGACGCCGTCCACCACTTCATCCGCAGCGGCTACCAGCTGACCGTCCGGCAGGCCCTCTCCGTCCTCGAACTGCAGGCCGGGGACGTCCCGGGCCTCGCGACCGAGCTGAACACCGTCATCGACAACGGCGACATCGCCGACCGCGTCGCCCGCGCCCTCACCGAGACCCCCCACCTGTGCAACCGGCTCGCGGTGACCGTCACCGCCGCCCGCGAGCGCATGATCCGCGCGCTGCGCGCGACCGGCGCCCTCGACGAGCCCGAGCTCACCCTCGTCGACCTCGGCTGGGGCGGCACCATCCAGCGGCAGCTCGCGAAGGCGCTGCGGATCGCGGGCCTCGACGTCGTCCCGTCCGGCCTCTACCTCGCCACCAACACCCGCGCCGAACGCCTCTACGTCGAGGGCCTGCGCGCCGAGGGCTACCTCGCGCAGGCCGGGCACCCCGCGAAGGTGTCGGCGACCGTCACGCGCAGCCCCGAGATCGTCGAGCAGTGCGTCAACGCGCTCTGCGGCTCCCTCATCGGCTTCACCGAGGACGCGACCCCGGTGCTCGGCGAGACCGCCGACTCCCCGTCGCAGAACGCCGAACGCCGCACCGTCCAGGAGGGCGTCCTCGCCTTCCAGCGCATGTGGAACCGGCAGGTCGCCGGCGCGGACGGCGACTGGCCGAGCCTCGCGCACCCGCAGGCGGCCCGCGACCGGCTCTCCCGCATCCTGGTGTCGGCGCTGGAGTCCCCGACCCCGGACGAGGCCGCCGTGTTCGGCAACTGGGTCCACGAGGACAACTTCGGCTCCTCGCAGGTCACCACCCTGCTGCCCGCCGACCTCAAGCCCGCCGTCCCCTACCTCGCCCCCGGCGACCTCGACGACCTGCACATGCGGGACTCGTTCTGGCCCGCGCTGATCGCCGCGTCCGACACCGGACTCGGCGCCATGGCCCGCGCCATCGCCGACGGCGCCCTCGACGCCGAGGCGTTCGACCCGGCGGGGGAGAAGTACGAGACCCGGCTGCGCTACCGCACCTCCGACGACCGCTGGCACGAGGAGATCCGCCGCCGCGTCCGCATCAACCACAACGGCCTGTCCTTCGCCCGCCTCGCGTTCGAGCACCACGACACCGTCGACATCTCCATCGCGATCCCGGGCCGCCCCGCGATCGTCCGCGTCGACTGGATCGAGGCCAAGGTCATCGCCGGGGGACGGCGCCGCGAGCAGGTGCTGCGCTGGGACAGCCCCGAGGACTTCGTCGGCCTGCACTACGCCGACTGCCGCTACCTCGGCGGCAACCTGATGGAGTTCGACACCCCGTACGCGGCCGTGTGGCTGCCGATCGCCCGCCGCGCGGGCGCACCCGTGGTGTCGTCCGCGCAGATCACCGTCGCGTTCGCGATGCTGCCGCAGTCGATGACCGGCATGGCCCCCCGCATGCCGCTCGACAAGCACGCGACCAGAGCCGCCCGGGCGGCGCGGCTCACCGACAGGCTCCGCGAGGAGTACCGGACTCTCGGCGTGAAGGGCGTCGCCGCCGGCGCCGGGCGAGTGGCCAGGAGGAAGCTCGGTGACGCGAAGTGACCCCGGTGCCGGACCCGGCACGAACGAGACCGGCGCCCCGGAGGCGTTCCCGGAGGACGTCCTGAGCGCGGCCCCGGAACCGGCAGAACCGGCGGAGCCGGTGGAAGCCGTCGAACCGGAGGCCCCCGCGGAGGCCGTGGAACCGGCCGAGTTCTCCATGGAGCCCGAGGCGCCCGTGGAGCCGCCGGTAGAAGCGGCGGAGCCGGAGGTGTCGCCGGAACCCGTCGAGCCCGCGGTCGAGGCGGAGGCCGCCGAAACCGTGGAACTCGTGCGGCCGGCGGACGAGCCCCTGGACGAGCCGGACACCGAGCCGGTCGTGCTCGGTGCCGCGAAGCCGAAGCGGACGGCGTCCAGGAAGACCGCCCGCAAGAAGGCGGCCGCGTCGGACGAGACGCCCGGCATCGAGGCGCCCGGCATCGAGGCGGTCGGCATCGTCGCGACCGGGTTCGCCGGCACCCGCGAGGAGCCGCACCGGCAGGCGCGCCTCGCCCGCGAGCAGCCGCTCCTGCTCCACTCCATGTCGATCTTCCGGAGCCTCTTCGAGGCGATCGCCCGGTGCCGCGAGATCGGCACGGTCGTCGAGGTCGGCGTCGAGTCCGGCCGCACCAGCGCGGTGTACGCGGACCTGGGCGCGACCGTCCATTGCGTCGAGCCGAACCCGACCGACGAACTGCGGGCCGTCCTCGCCGCCGACCCGCGCCTGCACCTCGTCGAGGGCCGCTCCCCGGACGTCCTCGGCGAACTGCCCGTCGCCGACCTGTACGTCCTCGACGGCGACCACAACTACGCGGTGGTCCGCGAGGAACTCGCCTGGATCATGAAGAACGCCCCCGACGCCGTCGTGGCCCTCCACGACGTCCTGTGGCCGAGCGGGCGCCGCGACATGTACTACCAGCCGTCCCCCCTCGCGGCCGAGGACGCGCACCCCGCCACCGACGGCGGCCCGACCGTCTGGCACGACGAGGTCACCCCCGTGGGCTTCGTCGGCATGGGCGACTACACGGTCGCCGCGCACGCGGGCGGCGAGCGCAACGGCGTCCTCACCGCGGTCGAGGACGCGCTCGTCGAGGGCGGCGGCGACTGGCGCTTCGAGATCGTCCCGGCCGTGTTCGGGCTCGGCGTGCTCGCCCGGTCCGGCTCGCCCGGCGCGGCGGAGATCTTCGCGGCGCTGCGGCCCTACACGTCGTCCGACCTGCTCGCCGCCATGGAGAACAACCGGATCGCGCTCTACACCCGCGTCCTGCAGCTGCAGTACGAGGCGGAGGCGCGGACCGAAGAGGCGACCCGCATGGCCGAGACCATCGCGGCCCAGCAGCAGGAGATCGACCGCCTGGGCGGCGGAACCGGCCGCCCGGCCGCCGCCGCGGCGGCCGCCCCGCGACGGGACGAGCCCGCCGCGCAGAAGGAAGAGAAGCCGAGGAGCGCCGAAGTGTCCGACTACGTCTCGACGGTCGCCGTGCACCACGACACCTGGGGGACCTTCCTCGAACCGGACGCCTCGATCGCCGACCTCGAGAACCCGCACGAGGTCCTCGGCATCCCGATCCTGAGCGGCCACCACGCCGACCTCAAGGCGTTCGCCGGGTACAACACGGTGTTCGACCGCATCGCCGACCGCGTCGCGGGCGTGAACCTCGCGTACGAGGACCAGTGCAGCGCGAACCACTACTTCGACGTGTTCACCCGCATCGAGCGCGACCACGCGCACGCGACCCGGATCGTCGAGGTCGGCGTCTTCATGGGCGGCTCGTCCACCGTGTTCGCGGGCTGCGTCGAGCCGATGGGCTTCGAACTCGACCTCGTCGACGTCAACCCGGTCTACCTGCAGTTCGCCTACGAGCGCATCCGCCGCACGTTCCCCGGCGCGACGTCGCGGGTCCGCATGTTCTACGGCGACCTGCCGACGTACGTCCAGAAGGTGCTGCTCCCCGAGACGACCGCGCGCGCGATCGTCCACCATGACGGGGCGCACGACTTCAACCAGGTCGTGAAGGACATCAGCTCGCTGTACTTCGTCCGGGACCGGGTGCACAGCCTCGCGATCCAGGACACGCACCTGCGCGGCCTCATCGAGCACTTCAACTTCGTGGACGCCGCCGTCTACGCGATGTTCGGCGTGGACGTGAAGTACGAGCCGGTGGGCGCCCGCTACGAGGAGGGCTCGTCGGTGACGAACCCGAACCAGTGGAACGGGAACTACTTCCTCGCGGGGATGTCGGAGGGGATGTACATCCCGTTCGAGGGCGTCCAGTGGAAGTACCCGCACCCGTCGATGGAACTGGAGAACTTCCTCCCGGTGAAGCGCTGACCACGCAGGTCACCGTACCCAAAGCGTGACCATCCGGACGGTCAACCAAGATCGTCAAGTGGGCGTCTCCACGGAAAACCCCAATCCGTGGAGGCAACCCCCCTTGCGCCGAACACGAACCCTGGCCGTCCTGGTGCGCAGGAGTGGAAGCAGATGGCCGTGGTCACGACGAACACCGCCGGACGGTTCGAGGAGGCGTTCACGGCCGAGCAGGACGGTCACTGGACGGCGTGGTTCTTCGGCGACGAGGGCCACCTGAGCGTCAACTCCGGAAGCAAGCACGTCGACGTGCAGTAACGGTGTCGGCCGGGTTCCGTGAGCGAGCATGACCTGCGGAGCCCGGCCGGCTGGCCACTCACGGCCAAACGGACCGATCCTCCCAACGTGATCATCTGGGCGGCCAACCAAGATCGTTAACCGGGCGTCCTCACCGCGACAACACAACTCTGCGGAGAGGCACCCCCCTTGCGCCGAACACGACCACTGGCCGTTCTCACGGCCCTGATCGTCGCGGTGACGACGTTCCTCGTCCCCGCGACCGCCCGCGCCGACGTCACAAACGTGGACGTTTCCGTGGCCTTCGATCCGCTCTCCGCCGACCGCGTCGCCACGGTCAGCGTCAAGGCCGAGTACGAGACCGAGATCACCGAGGCGAAGGCGATCGTCGTGCGTCAGACGGAGGAGGGAGGGGCGTGGACGCCCATCGCGACCGTGCCCCTCACCCTCACTGACGGCACGGCGACCGACGGAACCTGGCAGGGCGACTACCAGACCGACATCGAGGCCCACCCAGGGGCGACCGGATTCCTCGCGGAGCTCACGACGGCGGACGGAATCACGCGGGATCCCAACGGGCACTACATCGACAACTGCTACCGGTTGTCGATGGTCGATCTCACCAGCTCGCCTGCGGCGATCGACGCCGACACCCCGCTGACGGTCGCGGGCCGCGTCCTCGTGCAGAAGACCCGGGACGCGGCGCCGGAACCCGCTGCGGACGTCCCCGTCTGGAACACCTCATCCCCGGTTCGGACCGGGGCGGACGGCTCCTTCTCCTTCACCCACCTGTACACGAGCTTCACTTCGCTTCAGGCGCAGGCATCCTGGGAGTGGTACGACCAGTGGTGCGAGGCCGGTGACTTCGCGCCGTCCCCCGAGATCACGCGCCAGACCGTGGAGCTGTCGGCGGAGATCGTCACGCCGCAGCCCGTCAAGGCCGGTGACGAGGTCACCGTGGAGGGACGCCTGCAGCGCAACGGCGCCGACGGCCTCGTCCCCGTGGCCAACGTGTGGATCGCCGCGTACGTCACCTCTTCCGAGAAGGAAGGCGTGGGCGACACCTACACCAAGCCGGACGGGACGTACCGGCTGACGTTCACGGCCGAGAAGTCCGGTCCCCTGACGGTGCAGAGCGACGAGCGGGACATCGTCTGGAGCGGCACGGCCTCCCCGGGCCAGATCACGGTGGTGGGTGAACCGCAGTTCTCCGAGGTGGAACTCGGTCCGTCGCCCGTCGACTACGAGAAGCCGATCCGGGCGACCGGGAAGCTCGCGGACGCCGGCAACCCGCTCGCGGACGCGACGGTGTGGCTGCTGTTCTCGCCCGACGGTGAGAACTGGCAGAAGATGCAGAACGGCAAGACGACCGCGGCGGGGCAGTTCGACCTGCAGAGCACCGAGACGACCCAGGACGGCTACTGGCGCGTCTGGTACCAGAGCGCCGACGGCACGGCGACGGCCTCGAGCGCCGTCCAGCAGGTCAAGGTCCGGTTCGGGACGCTGCTGGACGACTACAAGGTGGAGGTGGGCCCTGCCGCGACGGTGACCGTCAAGGGCACGCTGCTCCGCCAGGACGGGTCGGGGCTGGGCCGGGAACTGCCCGTCCACATCTACTTCATGGCCGAGGGCGAGTCGACCTGGGAGCTGCAGGGGACGACCACGTCCAGCGCCACGAACGGGACGTTCTCGAAGCAGTTCACCTCGTACCAGGACGGCTACTGGACGGCCGCGTTCTGGGGCAACGACGAATACACCAGGTCGAACGCGCCCATCAAGCACGCGGACGTCCCGGGGCAGTACACGACGAAGTTCGCCGAGTTCGGTGCGTCCCCGTCGCCCGTGGCGGCCGGTGAGCCGGTCACGGTGAAGGGGCTGCTCACGCGGACGATCGATGGCGGCGCGGCCGAGGCGGCGCCGGGCAAGCCGGTCTACGTCTACTTCCTGCCCACCGGTGCGCAGGAGTGGAAGCACATGGCGGTCGTCCAGACGGGGACCGACGGACGGTTCGAGAAGGCGTTCACGGCCGAGCAGGACGGCTACTGGACGGCGTGGTTCTTCGGTGACGAGGGCCACCTGAGCGTCAACTCCGGAAGCAAGCACGTCGACGTTCGGTGACGGCGTCGGCCGGGTTCCGTGGGGCCGATACGACCGCGGAGCCCGGCCGGCTGACCGGCACCGGCCAAACGGGCGCATGTGCTCAATGTGGTCATCTCGGGCGGCCAACCAAGATCGTTAACCGGGCGTCCTCACCGCGATGACATCAACCTCGTGGAGAGGCACTCCCTTGCGCCGAACACGACCACTGGCCGTCCTGACGGCCCTGATCGTCGCGGTGACGACGTTCCTCGTCCCCGCGACCGCCCGAGCCGACGTCACCCTGACGAACCTGTCCGTGGCCTTCGATCCGCTCTCCGCCGACCGCGTCGCCACGGTCACCGTCAAGGCGCGGTCCGAGAGCGGCGTCACCGACGCGCAGGCGATCGTTGAGCACCGGACGGACGAGGAAGGGGCGTGGACGTCCATCGCGACGGTGCCCCTCGTCCTCGTCGGCGGGACGGCGAACGACGGGACCTGGCAGGCCCGGTACCAGACCGACATCGAGGCCCACCCGGGGACGACCCGGTTCCTCGCGGAGTTCACGACGTCCGACGGGGTCACGCGATCTCCCGACGGGCGGTCCATCGACAACTGCTACAGGACCTCCGTCGTCGACGTCACCGGCTCGCCCCGCGCGATCGACGCCGACACGCCGCTGATGATCGCCGGACGCGTCCTCGTGCAGAAGACCCGGGACGCGGCGCCCGCACCCGCGGCGGGCGTCCCCGTATGGAACTACAAGGCCACGGTCAAGGACACGACCGCGGCGGACGGCTCCTTCTCCTTCACCCACCTGTACGACTACTTCCTCTCGCTCGAGGCGCACGTGGGGCTGGATCTGTACGACCGGTGGTGCGCGTCCGGCGGGATCGCCCCCTCTCCCGAGATCACCAAGCAGTCGGTGGAGGTGTCGGCGGAGATCGTCACGCCGCAGCCCATCAAGGCCGGCGACCAGGTGACCGTGGAGGGCCGGGTGCTGCGGCACGGCGCCGACGGTCTCGTGCCCGTCGCCGGCCATTGGGTCGACGTCCGAGTCGCCTCGTACAGGACGCAGCTGATCAAAAACGCCTACACGGCCGAGGACGGGACGTACCGGCTGACGTTCACGGCCCGGGAGCCCGGCGTCGTGACCGTGTGGAGCGGTACGAGCGACATCGTCTGGGGCGACGTCGCCTTCCCCGGAGAGATCGCGATGGAGGGCGCCCCCGTCCTCTCCGAGGTCGGTATCGCTCCGGCGCCCGTCGACCACGGGCAGCCGATCCGGGCGACGGGGCTGCTCGCGGACGACGGGACTCCGGTCGCCGATGCGAGGATGTGGCTGCTGTTCTCGCCCGACGGCGACAACTGGGAGCTGGTGCAGGAGGGAAAGACGACGTCGGCCGGGCGGTTCGACCTCCAGAGCACGGCGACGACGGACGGGTTCTGGCGCGTCCTGCACGTGGACACCCTCGGTAAGCCGATCGCGACGAGTGCGGCCGAGCACGTCAAGATTCGGTACGCGACGCTCGTGGACGACTACGAGGTGGCGGCCGGGCCCGGTGGGACGGTGGACGTCAAGGGCAGACTGCTCCGCCAGGACGGCTCGCCGCTGGGCGCGAAACTGCCCGTCAACGTCTACTTCATGGCCGAGGGCGGGTCGACCTGGGAGTTCCAGGGGACGGCCGAGAGCGACGCCGCCGACGGGTCGTTCGAGAAGCGGTTCCCGGCCTACGAGGACGGCTACTGGACGGCGGCGTTCTGGGGCGACGAGTCCTTCGGCCGGTCGAACGCGCCCATCGCGCATGTGGACGTCCCGGGGCAGTACACGACGGCGTTCGCCGAGTTCGGCGCGTCCCCGACGCCTGTGGACGCCGGTAAGGCGATCACCGTGAAGGGGCTGCTCACCCGGTCCGTGGGCGGCGGCGCGGCCGAGGGGGCCCCGGAGAAGCCGGTCCACGTCTACTTCCTGCCCGACGGAGCCCAGGAGTGGAAGCAGATGGGGGTCGTCCGGACGAACGCCGACGGGCGGTTCGGCAAGGGGTTCACGGCCGAGCAGGACGGCTACTGGACGGCGTGGTTCTTCGGCGACGAGGGACACTTGAGCGTCAACTCCGGAAGCAAGCACGTGGACGTGCGGTAGGGCGGTACCGGCCGGGTTCCGGAGGGCGCGCAGGAGCCGTACGGGCCCGGCCGGCTGTCCACTGCTGGCCAAACGGACAAATTACGCCGAATGTGATCATTTGAGCGGGCAACCAAGATCGTCGACTGGGCGTCTTCACCGCGACAGCACAAATTTCGTGGAGAGGCACCCCCCTTGCGCCGAACACGACCACTGGCCGTCCTGACGGCCCTGATCGTCGCGGTGACGACGTTCCTGGTCCCCGCCACCGCCCGAGCCGACGTCACGGACGTGAACGTGTCCGTGGCGTTCGACCGCCTGTCCGCCGACCGCGTCGCCGCGGTCACCGTCACGGCCAAGTCCGCGAGCGGCGTCACCGGCGTCGAAATGAGCGTCGAGCAGCCGTCGGACGGCGACGCGTGGACGTCCATCGCGACCCTGCCGCTGACCCGCACCGGCGGGACGGCGAACGACGGGACCTGGCGGGCCGAGTACGCGCTCGACATCGCGACCCGTCCGGGCAGCACCCGGTTCGCGGTCGAGATCACGTCGGCGGACGGCGCCACGCTGGCCGCCGGGCACCAGTACGTCGACAACTGCTACCCGCTGACCGTCACGGGGCTCACCAGCTCGCCCGGGACGGTCGACGCCGACACCCCCATGACGGTCGCGGGCCGCGTCCTCGCGCAGAAGACCCGGGACACGGCGCCCGAGCCCGCCGCGGGCGTGTCCGTGTGGAACAGCACGTCGCCGGTGGTGACGGGCGCGGACGGCTCGTTCTCGTTCACCCACCCGTACGCGAGCCCGCTCTCGCTCCAGGCGAACCCGGGTTGGCAGGCCGGCGACCAGTGGTGCTCGGTGAGCCGGTTCGCCCCGTCCCCCCAGATCACCCGGCAGACGGTGGACCTGTCGGCGGAGATCGTCACCCCGCAGCCCGTCGGGGTCGGCGACGAGGTCACCGTGGAGGGCCGCCTGCGGCGCAACGGCGCCGCGGGCCTCGCCCCGGTCGCCAAGGTGTGGGTCGCCGCGCACGTCACGTCCGCCGAGAAGGAGGAGGTGGCCGCCGCGCTCACGGCCGAGGACGGGACGTTCCGGCTGACGTTCGCCGCGCGGAAGGCCGGTCCCGTGACGGTGCAGAGCGCGCAGACCGACCTCGTCTGGGCGGGTTTCGCCTCCCCGGGAGAGGTGGCCTTCGAGGACGGCCCGCAGTTCTCCGACTTCGCCGTCACGCCGTCGCCCGTCGACTACCAGCAGCCGATCCGGGCGACCGGCAAGCTCACCGACGCGGGCGCCCCGATCGCGGGCGCGACGGTGGCGCTGCAGTTCTCGGCCACGGGGGAGACCTGGCAGGACGTGCAGAGCGGCCAGACGACGGCGACCGGCGAGTTCGACATCGAGAGCACCGCGACGACGCAGGACGGCTACTGGCGCGTCTGGTACCAGAGCGCGGGCGCGACGGTGTCGAGCGAGATCCGCCAGGTCAACGTCCGCTACGGGACGCTCCTGGAGAACTTCGCCGCGACCTCGGGCTCCGGCGCGAAGGTGACCGTCAAGGGCACGCTGCTCCGCGGCGACGGCACCCAGCTCGGCGAGTCGCTCCCGATCCACGTCTACTTCATGCGCGACGGGGCGACGACCTGGGAATTCCAGGGCACGACCGAGACCAGCGGCACGGACGGCTCGTTCGAGGCGGAGTTCACGTCGTACGAGGACGGCTACTGGACGGCCGCGTTCTGGGGCAACGACGACTACAGCAGGTCGAACGCGCCGATCGGCTTCGTGGACGTCCCCGGCCAGTACACGACGTCGTTCACCGAGTTCACCGCCTCGCCGGCGACCGTGCCGGCCGGTGAGACGATCACCGTGCAGGGCCTGCTCGGCCGGTCCGCGGGCGGCGGCGCCGCCGAGCCCGCTCCGGACCTGCCCGTCCACGTCTACTTCCTGCCCGCGGGCGCGCAGGAGTGGCAGGAGATGGTGGTCACCCGCACGGGCGCCGACGGACGGTTCCAGGAGACGTTCACCGCCGAGCAGGACGGCTACTGGACGGCCTGGTTCTTCGGCGACGAGGGCCACCTGAGCATCAACTCCGGCAGCAAACTCGTCGACGTCCAGTGACACACCCCGGCCGGGCCGGGCGGAGACCCACCCCTCCGCCCGGCCCCGGCCGGAGCCCGGTTGTCGTGCAGAAAGCGCAAGGTGATTCGTCCATGGCTTCGCTGGAGCGGGTGACTCAGATCATCGGCGAGTCCGTGCAGGTGCCGTCGTCGATCGACTGGGGCGCACTGGAGGCGCGGCTCGCCTGTCCTGTGTTCCCGTCGGACTTTCCATCGTCCGACCCTGGTGTCGAGCAGATCCCCCTCCCGTGAAACCGGCGTGCCGGTGAAGGCCGGGGTTGGCCGGATGTGGCCACGGGCGTGGGGGTGGGTGTCCGATCTTTCCTGCAGGTGGGTGCGGTGACCGGTTTGGGGTGATGTCACGGAGGATCGCGGGCGGGTTACGGCGAACGGGACACGCGATCTCGCCAGGCTCTTTACCCTGTGCATGTGTAGAAAGGCAGGAAGGACCGACCTCTTCAGCGTTCCCCCCGTACCGCGACTCCAGGGGTCTACTCGACGTGACGGACATGGCGAGCGGGTCCGCGGCGGCGCGGCTCACGCAGGCAGACCGCGTCTACGTGGGCTGGCGCTACGCGCAGGTGCATCCCGATCCGGGCCCGCCTCCCGAGGCCCCCGCCGAGCCGGAGCGGCCGGCGGCGCGGCCGCCGGTCCGGCAGCCGGGCGAGCACATGGCCGCCCGGCCGCTCCGCATCGCCGTGACCGGGACGCTCGTCGGCGTGGGGCTGTTCCTCGTGTGCGGGATCGCCGGGATGCTGCCGTGGTTGTTCGCGGGCGTGGGGCTCGTGGCGTGCGCGGTGGTGCTGGGGATCACGGGCGGGGCGCTGTGGCGGGACGAGCGGGCGGTGCGGGACCGGCTCGCGCGGTGGCGGGACCTGGACGAACGCGAGCGCGAGGCCCGCGAGAAGCGGTCCGCGGCGGCGCGTGAGGCGCACGCGGAGGCGCTGCGGGAGTGGGAGCGGCGCCGCGCGGAGTACGAGGGCCAGCGCGAGTGGTACCCGGTGGCGGTGCCGCCGGGGGTCGACCGGGTCGACGTGGTGGGCGGGACGCTCGCCGGGTGGTCGGCGGCCGTGACGACGATGGGCGCGGCGCGGCTCGCGGTGGGCGCGCGGCTCACGGTGATCGACCTGTCGGAGGGCGCGGTCGCGCACGACCTGCTGCGGCTGGCCGCGGATCGCGGCGACGACCCGCTGGTGTGGGTGCTGCCGAACGACCTGCCGCGGCTGGACGTGACGCGGGGGCTGAGCCCGGAGGCGCTGGCGGACGTCCTGTCGCTGGTGGTCGGCGCCGGGGAGGAGCAGGACGGGACGCGGGACCTGTCGTTCGACAACTCGATCCTGGAGCGGCTCATCGAGGTGCTGGGCGCGGACACGACGATCCCGTGCATCACGGCGGCGCTGCGGGTGCTGGCGCAGGTCGGGGATCCGCGGGACGACCTGCGGAAGGGGCTGCTGACCGAGGAGCAGCTCGAACGGATCGCGACGCTGTTCGGCCGGGACGCGACGGACCGGATCGTCGTCCGGCGGGCGTGGGCGCTGGAGGCGCAGCTGCGGAAGCTGGAGCGGCTCGCGGCGGAGCCGGTGGCGCTGCCGCCGTCGCGGCTGCACGTGGTGTCGATGGACCGGCGCGCGGGCGTCCTGACGAACCGGGTCCTCGGGACGTACGTGACGACCGCGCTGACGCACCGGGTGCGGGAGTCGCCGCCGGGCGGGCGGTGGGACCACACGCTGTTCCTGTGCGGCGCGGAGAAGCTCCGGGGGGACGTGCTCGACCGGCTCATCGACGCGTGCGAGGCGACCGGGACGGGCCTGGTGCTGATGTACCGGTCGATCCCGCGGCACGTGCGGGAGCGGCTGGGACGGCGGGGGCACGCGGCGGTCGGGTTCATGCGGCTGGGCAATCCGGAGGACGCGCGGGTCGCGGCGGAGCACATCGGGGCCGACAAGCCGCTGATCGTCGCGGAGATCACCGAGTCGGCGGGGGAGACGCTGTTCGACGTCGCGGGCGAGACGTACGCGAGCACGGTGGCCTACGCGCGTCCGTCCGGGGACGGGCTGACGGACCCGGTGTGGTCGCCGCTGCCCGCCCCGGCGGCGGACGACTCGGTGCTCGTCGAGGGGATCAGTTCGGCGACGGCGTGGGGCCGGACGGTCGCGGCGGTGCGGGAGGACGCGAAGCAGCGGTTCCGGGAGCTGCTGGTGGGGCCGCCGCAGCTGCAGGAGCTGCCGCCGACCGCGATGGTGTTCACGCACGCGGGCGCGACCGGGCGCCGCATCATGCTGGTCGACGCGAACCCGGGGATCATCACGCTGCCGACCGCGCATTCGATGGAGTTCGAGGAGTACCTGCGCGAGCAGGAGAGCCTGGCGCGCGCCGAGCCGGCCGAGCCGGAGGGGCCGCTGCCGGCGCCCGCCGCGGCGGACGCGCCGTCCGTGTCGCGGCCCCGGCACGCGCTGCCGCGCCGGTCGAACCGGCTCGTCCCGATCCTCCGGCCGAACGGCAAGCACGCCGCCGATCCGCCGGCCGCCCCCTGACCCCCGGATGCCGCCGTGATGCCGCCGCAAGGTCCGATGCCGCCCTACCGCCCGCCGTCCCGCCCGTATCCGCAGGCCCCGCCCGGGACGGGCGGCGCGTTCGCGGCGGACGCGGGCGAGCGCGCCGCGTCCCGCACGGAGCCGTTCGACCTGCCCGGCCCCTGGTACCGGATCGAGGCGATCCCGGCGCCCGAGGGGGCGGCGTCCGCCGAGCGGGACTTCGTGAGCGTGCTGCCCGCGGCGCTGTCGGCGGCGCGGGCGGAGCGGCCGTTCGTCGTCGGGTGGCTGTCGCCGGGCGGCGGCGCGCCGCTGGAGCTGATCACGAACGCGGGCCCGATCGGGACGCCCGGCGGCACGGGCCCGCTGTTCCCGAGCGGCGCGCGCGGCGTCCGGATCGGGGACGGCTGGCTGCGCCGCGCGGAGCGGATGGCGTGGACGCGCTGTCCCGGACGGCTCGCGCCGCAGGCGGCCCCCGCGCCGCCGGCCGCGGACCGTCCGGGCGCGGGGCTGTTCGAGTCGACGCTGGTCACGCTGATGGAGCGGCCGTTCGGCTGGTTCGTGGTGGCCGAGCCGTGCGACGAGCGGCTGATCGACGCGGAGATGCGCGAGCTGCACCACGAGCTGCGGATGCTGCGGCGCGGCGAGGACGAGCACGCGCGGCTCGCCGTCGGCCGGACGGACCGGCGGCTCGCGGAGCTGGACGCGTTCCGGGAGGCGGGGCTCTGGCGGGTGCGGGTCCTCGCGGGCGCCGGCGACCAGGACGAACTGGGGCAGATCGCACCGGTGCTCGTGGGGTCGATGGACCTCGGCCACCACCCGTACCGGCTGCGGTCGGGGCACGGCAGCGGGACGTTCGCCGAGATGCTGCGGCCGGGCGCCGCGCCCGCGCCCGTCCGGGCGGGGGCGGAGCCGGACCAGCGGTTCCCGTTCGTCGCGACCGCCGGGGCGCTCGCCGCGCTCGCCGGGCTGCCGAACCGGGAGGTCCCCGGCCTGCGGGTGCTGGACGCCGGGTACTTCGACGTCACGTCCGAGACGGCCGCCGAGACCGGACCGGACGGCCCGGGGACGATCGAGCTCGGCGCCATCCTCGACGGCCAGGACCGGGAGGTCGGCCGGTTCACGGTCCCGCGCTCGACCGTCAACCGGCACGTGTTCGTCACCGGCGCGACCGGCGCGGGCAAGTCGCAGACCGTGCGGCACCTCCTCGAACAGCTCACCCGCGCGGGCGTCCCGTGGCTCGCGATCGAACCGGCGAAGTCGGAGTACGCGGCGATGGCCGGGCGGATCGCCGACCTCGGCGGGCCCGTCACCGTCGTCAACCCGTCCGACCCCGGGTCGGTGCCGCTATCGGTGAACCCGCTCGCGCCCGAACCCGGCTACCCCGTCCAGGCGCACATCGACATGGTGCGGGCGCTGTTCCAGGCCGCGTTCGACGCCGAGGAGCCGTTCCCGCAGATCATGGCGCAGGCGCTCCAGCGGGTGTACGAGGCGAACGGGTGGGACGTCGTGACGGGCGCGGGCGTCCCCGGCTCGCTGATCGAACCGGCCGTCCCGACCCTGGAGCAGCTGCAGACCGCCGCGCTGCAGGTCATCCAGGACGTCGGGTACGGGCGCGAGCTGATGGCGGACGTCCAGGGGTTCGTGGACGTCCGGCTGCGATCCCTCCGGATCGGCTCGGCCGGGCGGTTCTTCGAGGGCGGGCACCCGGCCGACATCGGCGGGATGCTCCGCGACAACATCGTGCTCGCCATCGAGGACGTCGCGAACGACGAGGACAAGGCGTTCCTCATGGGCACCCTCATCATCCGCATCGTGGAGCACCTGCGGATGCGGGAGCGGCGCCGCGGCCCCGACCGCCGCTCCGCGCTGCGGCACGTCATCGTCATCGAGGAGGCGCACCGGCTGCTGCGCAACCGCGGCCCCGAACGCGGGTCGTCGCACGCCGTCGAGCTGTTCGCCGGGATGCTCGCGGAGATCCGCGCGTACGGCGAGGGCATCATCGTCGCCGAGCAGATCCCGACCAAGCTCGTCCCGGACGTCATCAAGAACACGGCGCTGAAGGTCGTGCACCGGCTGCCCGCGCACGACGACCGGCATCAGGTCGGCGCCGCGATGAACCTCGACGCCGACCAGTCCCGGGAGGTCGTGTCGCTGCGGCCGGGCGTCGCTGCCGTGTTCGCCGACGGGATGGACCGGCCGCTGCGCGTCCGCGTCCCGCTCGGCGAGGGCCGCGAGGCCGAACTCGCCGGACCGCCCCCGCCGGTGGACGGGCGCCGCTCGGCCGCGTGCGGCTGCGAGTGCCGCTCGGGCCGCGCGTGCACCCTCTACGAGCTGCGCGAGGCCGACCTCGTCGCCGGGCACCCCGACTGGGCGTGGCTGCGGCTGTGGGGGGACGTGCTCGTGCTCGCGCACGTCGCCGGGCGCCGCGTCCCGGCCGTCCCGCCCGACCTGCGCCGCGCGTGGGCCCGGCTGGCGCCGCGGCTCCGCGACTGCGCGCTCGCGACCGTCCTCGAACGCGCCGTCACCCGCCGCTCGTGGGCGCTGCGCACCGCGTTCCCGCCCGCCGAGCTGACCGGCGCGGTCGCCGGAACCGCCCGCCGCCTCCTGGACGGCCAGGACGCGCCGGGGCGCGTGCCGGGCCCGAACTGGGTGATCCCGCAGGTGCGGTGGCTGCACGAACTCGAGCGGCTGTTCCCGTACGGGGCGGGCACGCCCGACAAGCACGCGCCCGCCCCGCCCCTCGACTACCAGCTCCCCGGGCTCAAGCAGCAGCCGGACGCGAAACTGGGGCACCGGCTGCGCGCGCTTCGCCGCCACCCGTTGTCGATGGAGCTCGAACGCAACCGCCCCCTGGCGCTCACCGCGCTCTACGGGGACGACGACCACGCGGCCTTCTACCGCGACCTCGGCGACGTCACGATCGGCTTCGAGGAGGACGAGCAGATCGAGCACGTCGCGGGCACGATGGACGTGTCCGAGTGGCTCGAACCGGTGCTGAGCTGGCCCGACCGGTTCGTCCTGCCGTTCGGCGACCCGTCCGCCGCGCTCCCCTTCACCGCCCCCGAGGACGACCGGACGGACGGCTGACCGCCCGGCCCCCGGGTCAGATGTCGTCGCCCGACCGGGCGGGCAGGCCCGCCTCCCGCGCGATCGGCGCCCAGTAGCCGACGAACTCGTTCTTCGCGTCCGTCGCACGCTGGTTCACGTCCGACACCTCGGAGGGCGACGGGCAGCCGGGCGCGATCGCCGCGTACCGCTCGTTCGACTCCACCGACGCCTCGAGCGCGCGCACCAGCGCGTCCTTCAGCTCGGCCCCGCTGTCGAGCGCGCCGACGTCCAGCGCGCGGGCCCGCTCGAGCTGCGAGCGCCGGCTCTCCAGCACCCGCTCGATCCCCGAGACGCTGCAGTCCTCGTCGACGACGACCGAACCGAGGTCGGCCCGGGTGCTCCCCATGTCCGCGAGGACGCCGTCCACCGCCTCGGCCTGCTCACGGAACGCGGCGTCCGACTGCGGCTCCGGCTCCGGCTCCTCCGCCCCGGGCGTGGGCGTGTCACCGGTCGTCCCTTCGCCGGTCGTCCCCTCGCCCGTCGTGCTCGTCCCGGACGACAGCCCGTTCCCGGACGCGGGGTCGGACCCGCTCGGCCAGAACACGATCCCGAACGCGATGAGCGCCAGCGCCACCGCGCCCGCCGCGACCAGCACGAGCGGCCTGCGGCTCCGCTTCGGCGGCGCCGGGGGCTGCCAGATCGCGGGCTCCGCCCACGGCTCCGGCGACAGCGGGATCGACGTCTCGCCCGGCGCGCCCGGCGGCATCGGGGTCGTGTGGTCCTGCGGCGGCGTCGGCCACGGCACCCGCACCGGGTCCGGCGGATCGGGCACCGGAATCGTCGGCGGATCGGCCCCCGGGCCCCGGTCGCGGACCGTCGCGTCCCCGGCGCCCGCGCCCGCCAGCGGCGCGTTGCACCAGAGGCACTGAGGCGAGGTCGCCGACGTGTCGCTTCCACAAGCCGGGCACCGCATAGAAGCCCCTTATCGCAGGAGGTCCCCCGACGGTGACAAGATACTGCGCGGCGCGCCGGATCGTCCTGTCCAGCGCGCCGTTGCCCGTCTTCCGTTACCGGACGGCTACACGCGCCGCCAGTCGCGCTCCGGGAGGCCCGTCTTCTGCGCGACGGGGTTCCACAGCTGGACGAACTGCTGCTTCGCGGTCGTCGCGCGCCGGTTGTCCTCGGCCGTCCCCGGCACCTGCGCCGCGCTGGTCTTCGGCTTCCCGCGGCAGCCCGGCCGGTTCTGCCGCGCCCAGTGCAGGTACTTCTGGTCGACGTCCAGCGACGCCTGCAGGGCCTGCGACAGGGACGTCCGGAGCCGCTCGCCGTTCGGGACCTGGTCGAGCTGCATCTCCCGGGTGCGCTTCAGCTGGTTCTGCCGCCGCTGCGCGACCGTCTCGAACCCCTGGATCGCCTGCGGCAGCGTCTTGCACTTCCCGGCGCGGGTGAGCGCCGCGCCCAGCACCGAACGGGTGTTGGTGCTGGCGTCCAGCACCTCGTTCATGACCGCCGCCTGCTGCTTCGTCGCGGCGGACACCGGGTCCTTCTGCGCGACCGGCGTGCTCGACGGCGTGGTGCCGGGCTGCGCGGTGTTCTCCGCGGACTTCCCGTCGTCGCCCGACGGCCACACCACCAGCGCCACCGCCGCCACCGCGACCGTCACCAGCGCCGACACCACCGCGATGAGCACCTTGTTCGGCGCCGAGCCGCCGCGCTCCGGCGCGCCGTACCCGGCGGGGGCGCCGCCGTACCCCATCGGCGCCCCCGGCCCGTGCGGCGGCGGCCCGCCGGGGCCCATCGGGCCGTGCGGACCGCCCATGGGGGCGGGCGCGCCGGCACCCGGGTCCATCATCGTGCGGTCGAGCGCGCCCGCGCCCGGCGCGGGCTGCGGCGTCCACACCTGCGTCGCGGGCTCCGCCTCCTGCGGCTTGCGCGGCTGCGCGAACCACGAGTCCGGGACGATCGACTCGGTGGGCCGCGGCGCGTCCGCGAGACCGAACGGGTTCGACGGCGGCACCGCGGCCGCCGCCGGGAGCGCGGGCCGCGCGGGCCCGCCGAGCTCCGGGATCTCGACCTCGTCCTCATCGTCGTCGTCGGGGTCGAACGCCCAGGGCGCCGTCGACTCCCCGGTGGCCTCCGCGGGCCCGTCCCCGCCCGGGACCTTCGGGGTGCCGGACGTGTCCACGCGCCGGTCGCCGGTGCTCGGAATGTCCCGGATCGTGGCGTTCGCGCCAGCGAGGTCGATGCCGGTGCCCGGCACCCCCGGAAACCCCGCCCCGGGCGCCCCGGGCGCCAACGGCCCGGACGGCATCGCGCTCGACGGCATCGGCGGCCCGGACGGCATCGGCGGCCCGGACGGCATCGGCGGCGCGGACGGCATCGGGTTCGGCGGTGCGGGCGGCCCGGGGGGCGTCGGGGCGGACTGCGCCCAGGACGGGTTCGGCGGCGGCACCATCATCGTGCTCTCGCCGAGGACGTCCGCGGGGGCGTCGGCGACCGGCGCCGCGAGCGGCGGGGCACCGGGGGCGTACACGTCGACCGGCCCGCCACAGTTCGAACACCTGCCGAGCGTCCCGGGCGTGTTGGAGCCGCACGTCGGACACTGCATCGCTCAGACCTCGCCTTATCGCCGCTTCGCCCACGTCTGCGATCCCGGCCCGCCGGGCCGGGCGGGTGCCGCTTCCCCCGCAAAGCGCAGGGCTCCCGACAAAAGTAGTGGGTGAGGTCCCATCGGGGCGTCTGGTTGGGAATCTGGCTCACCGCACGTCGGGGCTCGCACAGAATCACGACATCTCGCTACGGGTCAAGATTGCCCGAGCCGGTTTACGCCGAAAGTTATGATGCTGCTCACATCACCGCTCCGGGGCCCGTGAGGCGTTCCCCGGCGAAGCGGGACGGGCGCGCCGCGAGCGGTACGTGCAGCGGCTAGGCTCGGAAGACGGTTTCCCCGGCGCATCCAGAGAAAACGGAGCCAATGAGCGATCTTCCGCTGCGTTCGCAGCTGGCCGTCGCGCTCGGCCGCACGGCCGCGAAGATGTCCCGGATGGCGGGCCGCGGGGACGGCTCGGTGATCGGAGGGCGGATCGGCCTCCGGCTCGACCCCGAGCTGCTGACCAGGCTCGCCCGGGACCGCAAGCTCGTCCTCGTCAGCGCGACCAACGGCAAGACGACGACGACCCGGCTGATCACCTCGGCGATGACGCCGCTGGGGGAGGTCGCCACCAACGCGTTCGGCGCGAACATGCCCACCGGGCACGTGTCCGCGCTCGCGTCCGCGCCGACCGCCCGGTACGGCGTGCTGGAGTGCGACGAGAAGTACGTCCCGATGGTCCTGCGGGAGACCGGGGCGAACGTCGTCGCGCTGATGAACCTGAGCCGCGACCAGATGGACCGTGCCGCGGAGATCTGGCTGCTGGCCGGCAAGTGGCGCAAGGCGCTGGAGGCGGCCCCGCAGAGCCACGTCATCGCGAACTGCGACGACCCGCTGGTCACCTGGGGCGCGTCGAGCGCGAAGTCCGTGACGTGGGTCGCGGCGGGCCAGCACTGGCGCGAGGACTCGTGGTGCTGCCCCGAGTGCGGCGGTCCCCTCGACCGGCAGGACACCGACGAGGACAGCGACTGGGCCTGCCGCCAGTGCCACTTCCGCCGTCCGCGTCCCGACTGGACGCTCAAGGGCGACACGATCACGGCGCCGGACGGGCGCGCGTACTCCCTGTCGGGACTGTCGCTGCCGGGCCGGGCGAACCGGTCGAACGCGCTCATCGCGGCCGCGGTCGTCGCGCAGTTCGGCGTCCCGCCCGAGCAGGCGCTGCCGCTGCTGTCGCAGGTCACGTCGGTCGCGGGCCGGTACACGACGGTCGAGCACCAGGGCCGCAGCATCCGGCTGCTGCTGTCGAAGAACCCCGCGGGCTGGCTGGAGGCGTTCGACGTCCTGCAGCCGCCGCCCGGCCCGGTCGCGCTGTCGATCAACGCGCAGGGTCCGGACGGGCGCGACACGTCCTGGCTGTGGGACGTCGACTACCGCATCCTGCGGGGGCGTCCCGTGTGGGTGACGGGCGAGCGGCGCATCGACCTCGCGGCGCGGCTCGAGGCCGCCGACGTGTCGTTCACCGTCATCGACGACATCGACCAGGCGGTCATGGCGGTGCCGCCCGGGCACCTCGACGTGATCGCCAACTACACCGCCTTCCAGAGCATCCGAACGAGGTACGGCCGTGTCGTCTGACCGCATCAAGATCGTCTGGATCTACCCGGACCTGCTCAGCACCTACGGCGACCAGGGCAACACGATCGTCCTGGAGCGCCGCGCGGCGCTGCGCGGGATCCCGACCGAGACCGTCAGCCTGCGCTCGGACGAGCCCGTCCCCGCCGACGGCGACATCTACCTGCTCGGCGGCGGCGAGGACCGGCCGCAGATCCTCGCCGCGCAGCGCCTCGGCAACGACGGGGGTCTCGCCCGCGCCGTCCAGTCGGGCGCGGTGGTGTTCGGCGTCTGCGCCGGGTACCAGATCCTCGGCCGCGAGTTCGGCGGCGACGAGGGGCAGCAGCTGCCCGGCCTCGGCCTGCTCGACATCACGTCGGGACGCGGCGAGCAGCGGGCCGTCGGCGAGATCGTCGGGGACGTCGCGGCGGAGCTGAACGTGCCGCGCATCACCGGCTTCGAGAACCATCAGGGCGTCACCCGCCTCGGCCCGAACGCCCGCCCGTTCGCGCAGGTCGTGCACGGCGTCGGCAACGGCGACGGGTACGAGGGCGCCTACACCGGGCGGGTCCTCGGCACGTACATGCACGGCCCGGCGCTCGTCCGCAACCCGGGCCTGGCCGACCTGCTGCTCACCTGGGCGGTCGGCCGGCAGCTCCAGCCGCTGGACGACTCGTGGGCGGGCCGTCTCCGCGAGGAGCGGCTGAACGCCGTCATGAACGCCGGCGCCTGACCGTCCGCGCCCGGCGCCCGTGCTTGACCGCCCGCCCGGCGAACGCCGGGTCGCGCGGGGGTGAATCCGCGGCGGCGAACGATCATTGGGCCTGGCGCGCCGCGCCGGGCCCTGTGACCGTGGCGGTCATGGTCGATCTCGCGCGCCGTTCCCTCGTCCTCGGGACGGCCGCGGCGGCCGGGGCCGCCGTGCTCGCCCGCAGCACGCGCGCCTCCGCCGCCGCGGTCCGTCCGGTGAACCTCGAACTCGTCACCGTCACCGAGTCCACGGCCGTCCTCACCTGGTACACCGGCGAGGCCGGGACGGACGACGGGCTCGGGCGGATGCGCCCCGCCCCGGCCGACGCCGAGGTGCGGTACGGCACGCACCCGTCGCGGCTCACCCGGACGGCGCACGGACCGTCCGGCACCCCGTACCACCATGTGGAGCTCACCGGGCTGGAGCCGAACCGCACGTACTACTACCGGGCGCGCTCGTCCGGGCGGGACGCCGAACCGACGTGGCTCGCGGCGGGGCGGGCCGCCGGGACGCCGCACGGGGACGTCTTCGCGTTCACCACCCCGGCCCCGCCGCCGGGACGCCACGTGGCGACCATCGCGCTGTGCAACGACCTGCACGTCGGCGAGACCGTCGCGGGCCTCGTCGGCGGCCTGCCGTGGATCAAGGGCATCGAGCAGGAGCCCGGCCGCCCGCCCTACCCGGAGGTCATGGCGCGTGCCCTCGTCGCGGACGCCCGCGCCCGCGGCGCGTCGCTGATCATCGCGAACGGCGACCTGACCGCCGAGGCCGGACGCGCGGACGTCGGCCGGGTGAAGTCCCTCCTGGACGGGTTCGGCGCGTACGGCCGTGACTACCTCGTCACCCGCGGCAACCACGACCGGCCGCACGAGACCGACCACTTCAAGGACGCCTTCTTCCCGGACGGCCGCACGTACTTCGCCCGCGACCTGCCGGGCCTGCGCGTCATCGCCCTCGACACCTACGACAAGCCGGGCGACGGCGGCGACGCGGGCGGCCTGTCGCCCGCGCAGCTCGCCTGGTTCGAGGCGGAACTGCGCGCGGACCCCGACCGGCCCACGCTCGTCGTCGGCCACCATCCGCTCTTCGAGGAGCACTCGCCGCTCGCCGCCACCGGGGGACGATCGCTCGACCCCGTCCAGTCCCTGCGGATCCTCGCCGCGTACAACCGCGCGCCCGGCGTCTTCCTGCACCACGCGGGGCACACGCACCGCAACCACCGGTCGGTGTTCCCGCTCGCGCCGCGGGTCGTCCACCAGGAGGTCGGCGCGGTGAAGGAGTACCCGGGGGGTTTCGCGCTCCTGCGCGTCCACACCGGGGGCCACGCGGTCAACTTCTACAAGACGCGGACGGACGAGGCGCGGGCCTGGTCGGAGCGGTCCCGGCAGGAGCTCGCGGGCCTGTGGCCGCAGCTGTCGCTCGGCGACCGCGTCACCGACCGGAACTCGTCCGCCCCGTTCGCCTGAGTCGTCCGTCGAGTCGTCCGGGTCAGGGGCGCGACTCGGAGGGCTCCTCCTCGCGCTTGCGGGTCTTGCGGAGCGCCCCGGGCTTGGCCTTCTCCTCGGGGTGCCCCTTGACCCGGACCAGGCTGGCGACGGTCGTGACGACGAGGATGGCGAGGATCACGCCGAGGGAGATCGGGGTCGCGATGTGCGGGATGGAGTGCGACACGTCCTCGTGCAGGAACTGCAGGATCAGCTTCACGCCGATGAACGCGAGGATCGCCGACAGGCCGATGGACAGGTAGACGAGGCGTTCCAGCAGGCCCTCGATCAGGAAGTACAGCGCGCGGAGGCCGAGGAGCGCGAACGCGTTCGCGGAGAAGACGATGAACGCGGACTTGGTGACGCCGTACACCGCCGGGATCGAGTCGAGGGCGAACAGCAGGTCGGTGCTGCCGACGGCGACGAACACCAGCAGCAGCGGGGTCATCACGCGCTGCCCGTTCTCGTGCGCGAGCATCCGGCCGCCGTGGAAGTCGGTGGTCATCGGCATGATCTTGCGGGCCCGGCGGACGACGAAGGAGTCCTCGACGTCGGGCTCCTCGTTGCGGTTGCGGATCAGCTGCACGGCCGTCCAGATCAGGATCAGCCCGAAGATCAGGAACGTGAACGAGAACAGGTTGATGAACGCGGCGCCGATCATGATGAGGATCGCGCGCAGCACCAGCGCCGCCGCGATGCCGAACAGCAGCACCTTCTGCTGGTACTCGGCGGGGACGGCGAACTTCGTCATGATGATCACGAAGACGAAGAGGTTGTCGACCGACAGGCTCTTCTCGACGATGTAGCCCGCGAAGTACTCGGTCCCCGCCTGGTGCCCGACGAGCATCCACACGGCCAGGCCGAACAGCAGCGCGACCGCGATGTAGAAGACCGACCAGAAGGTCGCCTCGCGGATGTGGACGGCGTGCGGCTTGCGCACCGCGACGACGAAGTCGAGGACGAACAGCGCGAGGATCAGGGCGATCGTGGCGATCCAGGCCCATGTGGGGATGTCCACCATGTCGACGGTTCTCCTGTGGTCGGGGCGTCGGCAGACTCATAACCGTTTCCGTGCCGATCAACCGGAACGGCCTGAGCAGGGTGCTCTGCATCTCCGTTCACGGCCCCCGTTCACGGCCCCCGTTCACGAGGCGTCAGTACACGATGGCCTGGACGCCGTCCGTGGTGATCTCCTCGACGAACGTGGGCGCCCCGGCGATGCGGACGCCGGGGAGGACGTCGTCCGGGCCGATGCCGCGGCGGGCGGCGCACTGCGTGCAGAGCGTCACGCGCCCCGCGGACAGGACGACGGCCAGCAGGTCGTCGAGCGGGGTGGCGTGCGGCAGCTCGAACTCTGCGGCCCGGTCGGGGAGCGCGAACCACGCGGACTCGCCGGTCAGCCAGAGCGACACCGGGACGCCGCTCGCCGCGGCGGCCGCGGCGACCGTGAACGCCTGGTTGCAGCGCTCCGGGGCGTCCGCCCCCGCCGTCACCTTGATCACCAGAGGACGTGCCATGCGGGCAACTCTATAGAGCGCGGCGTCCCCGGGCGCGGACCGCCGGGGCCGTATAGTCGTCCGACCGGCGGGCGTGGGAGGTGCCGTGGGCGGCGTGGTGAACGCGAGTGTTCTGGTGGGCGTGCTGGGGCTGGTGGCGGTGGTCGCGGTCCTGCTCGTGGTGCGGCTCGGGCGGCTCCGGTAGCGCGCTACGCTCGGTTGCCATGGAGCCTGAGCTGCACCCCGACCTTGAGCCGCTGAAGTTCCTCCTCGGCACCTGGGAGGGCGCCGGCGTCGGAGGCTACCCGACGATCGAGGAGTTCAACTTCGGTCAGGAGATGTCCTTCACCCACAACGGCAAGCCCTTCCTGATCTACACCAGCCGGACGTGGATGATCGAGAAGGACGGGACGCTCGGGCGTCCGCTGGCGACGGAGACGGGCTACTGGCGGCCGCTGCCCGACCACCAGGTCGAGGTGACGCTGGCGCACCCGACGGGCATCGTCGAGATCTACGTCGGCAACGTCGCGTTCAGCCGGGTGGAGCTGCAGACCGACGTCGTCGCGCGCACCGAGTCGGCCAAGGAGGTCACGGCCGGGCACCGGCTGTACGGGCTGATCGGCGAGGACCTGGGCTGGGCGTACGACATGGCGGCCGTCGGGCAGAAGCTGCAGGCGCACGTGTCGGCGCAGCTCAAGAAGGTCGGCTGACCCGGGGGACCGACCCCGGAAAGGGAACGATCCCCGGACCTTCCCGCTCGGGCGGGTGATGGACAGGACGGGTCCATCGGTCCGGGGATCGGGTAACTGCCTGGTATTCGCCGGTCACCGTCGCGACCGGTTGCCGCCGCCGGAGCGGCGGCGCCGAGGCGGAACGGCGACTAGCGGACAGTCACCTCGCGAGTCCCACTGCAAACCATTGCTTGGACCACCTCCTTTCACGCGTGCCTCGAACGTATGCGACGGCTCGGGCGCGGGGCAAACGAATTCTCGACGTCGTCAAGCGGCATACACTCGGGTCATGGCGGAGCGCGGCACGGAGCGCACGATGGAGCGCGGTATGGCTGAGTCGTGGCAGGAGGAGCTGCGGGCGAAGGGGTATCGGGTCACCCCGCAGCGCCAGCTCGTGCTGGAGGCGGTCACCAGCCTGGAGCACGGGACGCCCGAGGAGATCTGCACCGAGGTGCAGCGCACCGCGCGCGGCGTGAACATCTCGACGGTGTACCGGACGCTGGAGCTGCTGGAGGAGCTCGGGCTCGTCAAGCACGCGCACCTCGGGCACGGGCCGCCGAACTACCACCTGGCGGCGGAGGCCGAGCACATCCACCTGGTCTGCCGGGGCTGCCACACCGTCGAGGACGTCGACCCGGCGGTGGCGGAGGGGCTCGCGGCGCTGCTGGAGCGCGACCAGGGGTTCGAGACGGACGTGCACCACCTCACCGTCTACGGGCGGTGCAAGGAGTGCCGGAGCGGCTGACCGCCGCATAGTGTGGGGGCCATGGAGAGCCCGCTGCTGCAGTCGCCCGGAGCCGTCGCCGCCGACACCCCCGACGGGGGCGTCGCCGCGCACTACGGGGAGCCCGCGCAGGAGCAACGCGCGCTCGCGGCGGGCGCCGCGTTCGTCGACCGGAGCAACCGGGGCGTGGTGCGGGTCTCCGGGCCCGACCGGCTGAGCTGGCTGCACAGCCTGCTCAGCCAGCACCTCGAGGCGCTCAAGCCGCACGAGCCGACCGAGGCGCTGCTGCTCAGCCCGAACGGGCACGTCGAGCACCACCTGTTCCTCGTGGACGACGGCGAGGCCGTCTGGGCGCACGTCGAGCCGGGCACGGCGCCGTCCCTCGTGGAGTTCCTCGACCGGATGCGGTTCATGCTGCGCGTCGAGGTCGCCGACGTGTCCGATGCGTACATGGTCGTGACCGGCCCGTCCGGCGCCGCGCCGTCCGCGGACGTCCCGTCGTGGCCCGACGTGGCCGGGACGACGACGCGCATCGTCCCCCGCGCCGGCGGCTTCCCCGCCGACCTGCGGCCCGCGGGAATCTGGGCGTACGAGGCGCTGCGGATCGCCGAGCACCGGCCCCGCTTCGGGCTCGACACCGACCACCGGACGATCCCGCACGAGGCGGGGCTCGTCGAGACGGCCGTCCACCTGGAGAAGGGCTGCTACCGGGGGCAGGAGACGGTCGCGCGCGTGCACAACCTGGGGCGTCCGCCGCGCCGCCTGGTGTTCCTGCACCTGGACGGCAGCGTCGACCGGCTCCCGGCGCACGGCGACCCGGTCGAGATCCCGGGCGGACGGCAGATCGGGTTCGTCGGGTCGGCGGCGCGGCACCACGAGCTGGGGCCGATCGCGCTCGCGACCGTGAAGCGCAACGTCCCGGTGGACGCGGAGCTGCTCGCGGGCGGCGTCGCCGCCGCCCAGGAGATCGTCGTGTCGCCCGACACGGGGGCCAACGCCCAGATCGACCTGCGCCGCCGCCCCGCCGCCCGCTGACACCCGCCCCCGGACGCCGTTCACCGGCGTCGATCACCGGGATTGACCCCGGGCGCCGTTCAAGCGCGCCGCTCGCGACCGCCGATCAAGACTGCCGATCACGGACGGGGCAGGGGCTAACGCGCCGGGGCGGTTCGCCATATCGTCGGACTTGCATGATTCTGACCGGCCGGCCCCGGTGAAAGGCGGTTCCTGCCGATGGTCGCGAACTCCGGCGGCGAGCGTCCCTCCGAGCCGCGGCCGCAGGCCGCCCGGAAGGGCGGTGCCCGGCGGCGCCCGCGCCGGGAGTCCGCGCTGGTCTGGTGGGCGGGGTTCGCCGCGATCCTCGTCGCCGCCCTGTGGCTGGGGTCGTGGCGGGTGGCGCTGCTGGCCCTGCTCGCCTGGTGCCTGTACCAGTTCGCGTTCGTCCCGACGCTGTGCCGGATGCTGACCCCGCAGGGCCACGCGTGCGCCGAGCGCGCCCGGGGACGCCTGTTCGCGTGCGGGCCCGAGCACCAGCGGATCAAGAACGCCGCCCTGCGGCGCCTCGCCGGGCGGCGGCGCCGGCCGGGGAACGGCGGGGAGCGCCACGACGTGCACGACGGCACCGGCGTGGTCGTGGTGTCGGGGGACGTGCGCGGGCGGCTCAACGTCGCCGACCGCGTCCTGCTCCTCCTCGCGGCCGCCGGGACGGTCGTGGCCGTCGCGGCGATCGTCCAGGGCTTCCGCTGACGCGCCGGGTCACATCTCGAGGACCAGCGTGATGGGGCCGTCGTTGACGAGCGCGACCTTCATGTCCGCGCCGAACTCGCCCGTCTCGACCTTCGCGCCGAGCGCGCGCAGCTCGGCGACGACCGCGTCGACCAGCGGTTCGGCGACCGGCCCCGGCGCGGCGGCCGTCCAGCTCGGGCGGCGGCCCTTGCGGGCGTCGCCGTAGAGGGTGAACTGGCTGACGACGAGCAGCGGCGCGCCGACGTCCGAGCACGACTTCTCGTCCTGCAGGACGCGCAGCCCCCACAGCTTCGCGGCCATCTTGCGGGCCTTCGCCTCGTCGTCGTCGTGCGTGACGCCGACCAGGACCATCAGGCCCGGGCCGTCGATCGCGCCGACGATCCGGTCGGCGACGGTCACGCTCGCGCTGCTCACCCGCTGGACTACTGCCCTCATGACGATGCATTCTGCCGCGTATGGGAGCAACGACGCTCATCACGGTGGCGCCCACGGGCGCGGAGTCCGCGAAGGCGGACGTCCCGGCCCTGCCCGTCACCCTGGAGGAACTGGTCCGGACGGCCGAGGAGTGCGAGGCGGCGGGGGCGGCGATCGTCCACGTGCACATCCGCGACGACGACGCGCGGCCGACGCTCGACCCGTCCCGGTTGCGGGACACGGTGCGGGCGCTGCGGGAGAGCACGGGACTGATCGTGCAGCTGTCGACGGGCGGGGCGGTGACCGACCCGTACGAGGACCGGCTGGCCGTCCTGGACGCCGGACCCGACATGTGCTCGCTCACCTGCGGGACGGTCAACTTCGGCGACGACGTGTTCATGAACCCGTGGCCGTTCATGGTGGAGCTTTACCGGCGGACCCAGGAATTGGGGGTCGTGCCCGAGTTCGAGCTGTTCGACCTCGGCCACATCGCCGCGCTGCATCGTCTCCTGGACAAGCACGGACCGCCGTACGGCGGTCACGTCCACTGCGACCTCGTGATGGGCGTGCCCGGCGGGATGCCGGGGGACGCGCGGACGCTCGTCGCCGCCGTCGAGGCGCTCCCGGACGGCGCCACCTGGTCGGCGACCGGCGTGGGGCGGACGTCGCTGCCGGTGATGTTCGCGGCGCTGGCGGCGGGCGGGCACCTGCGCGTCGGGATGGAGGACACGCTCACCCTCGCGAAGGGAACGCCGGTGACGGCGAACGTCCAGCTCGTCGAGCGGGCGGCGGCCGCCGCGACGCTCGCGCAGCGGCCCCCGCTGGCCGCTCCGGACGCCCGCGCGCTGCTGGGGATCAAACCGCGTTGACCGGGCATGATGGGGTCATGATCAATCCGGTGCTGGTCGAGGTGGAACGTTCCGGGTTCGTGGAGTCGCGGCATCGCGGCGCCGCGGTCGGGCTCGCGGTGGACGGGACGCAGGCCGTGCGCGCCGGGTCGGTCGAGGAGCCGATCTTCCCGCGCTCCGCGAACAAGCCGCTGCAGGCCGTCGCGATGCTGCGGTCCGGGCTCGAACTGGAGGGGGAGCTGCTGGCGGTCGCCGCCGGGAGCCACTCGGGGGAGGACTTCCACGTCGAGGGCGTCGAGAAGATCCTTGCGGGCGCGGGCCTCACGGCGGACGACCTGCGCTGCCCCGAGTCGTGGCCGATCGACCCGGCCGCCGCGCGGTCGTGCGCGGAGCCGTCCCGGGTCCGGATGAACTGCTCCGGCAAGCACGCGGCGATGCTCGCGACGTGCGTCGCCGCGGGCTGGCCGACGGCGTCGTACCTGGATCCGGAGCATCCGCTGCAGGCCGCCGTGCGGGAGGTCGTGGAGGAGCTGGCGGGCGAGCCGGTCGCGGCGGTCGGGGTCGACGGGTGCGGGGCGCCGCTGTTCGCGATCTCCACGCTGGGCGTCGCGCGCTCCTACCGGGCGCTCGTGCTGGCCGCGCCGGACGCCCCCGAGGGCCTCGTCGCGGACGCGATGCGGACGCACCCGCAGTGGACGTCGGGGACGGCGCGGGAGGAGCGCCGGCTGATGGACGCCGTCCCGGGACTGCTGGTCAAGTGCGGTGCGGAGGGCGTGGACGCGTTCGCGCTCGCCGACGGCCGGGCCGGCGCCGTCAAGATCGACGACGGGGCGATGCGGGCCCGGACGCCGGTGACCGTCGCCCTGCTGCGCGCCCTCGCGGGGAGCGCGCCGGGCGGCGGCGAGGACTCCGCGGGCGCGCCCGCGGGGGGCCTGCCGGAGGCCACCGACGCGGACGCGCTGGAGGAGCTGGCGACGGAGCGGCTGCGCGGCGGGGACGGCGACGCGGGCGTCATCCGCCCGGCCCCTGGCGCGTTCTAGACGCCGTCGGCCGGTCGTAGTCGCGTTCCTCCGGCGGGACCTTCGGCTCGCGTCCCGGCTGCGGGTTGTCGTGGCGGAACTCCTCGAACTGCACCGACTTCTCCGGCGGGTAGCTGTGCGAGAACATGCCGGGCCGGTAGGTGTAGGTGCCGCCCTGCTCCATGCCGCGGTGATTGTCCTGGTCGTTGCGCCGCTCCGGGTGGATCTTCCTGGACGAGGACGCGATCGTCAGGTACAGCCAGGTCACCAGGCCCAGCACGCCGAAGACCGGGATGAACCACATCAGGATGTGGCCGGGCGTCGCGTAGGCCGCGATGGTCGCGAACATCGTTCCACCTCCCTGCCGGTGTGGTGCCCGGCGGGGAGGTGGAAATGTGGCGTTTGAGGTCAATTTTGGGTGTTTTTGGGGTGCGGCTACTTGAGGGCCGCCGCCGCGGCGGCCGCCGCCTCGTCCTCGGCGGCCGGGGCGCCGATCGTCCGGTTCCGTCCCGCGATCAGGCCCGGGACCAGCAGCGCCGCCGTCGCCACCAGCACGCCGAGCATCGGAACGGTCCAGCCACCGGTGGCGTCGTGCAGCGCGCCCACCCCGAGCGGCCCCAGCGCCGCCAGCACGTACCCGAGGCCCTGCGCCATCCCCGACAGCTGCGCCGCGACGGACGCGTCGTGCGAGCGGAGCCCGATGAACGACAGCGCCGTCGGGAACCCGATGCCCTGGCCGACGCCCAGGACGACCGTCCACACCCAGACCGTCCCGATCGGGGCCCACGTCGCGCCCGCGAAGCCCGCCGCGGTCAGCACGACGATCAGCAGCACGAGCGGCCGCTGGTCGCGCGTCCGCCGCGCCAGCACCGGCACCAGCAGCGACGACACCGCCTGCACGCCCGACGTCACCGCCAGCGCGTACCCGGCGCCCGCCTCGCTCATCCCGCGGTCCTGCCAGATCGTCGCCAGCCATCCCAGCGTCACGTACGCCAGCAGCGACTGCAGGCCCATGAACGCCGTCACACTCCACGACAGCGGCGACCGCCACACCAGCCCCGCGACGCCCCGCGCCGCCGGGACGGCCGGTGCCGCGCGGGCCGCGCGCGCCGCCCCGACCGCGCGCGGCAGCCAGATCAGCCCCGCCACCGCCGTCGGGATCGCCAGCAGCCCCAGCGGCAGCCGCCACGACGCGTCGAACGCGTTCTCCACCGGGACCGCCAGGCCCGCCGCCACCGCCGCGCCGCCCGACATCGCCACCGTGTAGATCGCCGTCACCGTCGTCAGCGACTCCGGATGGTCGCGCTTGATGATCGCCGGCATCGCGATGTTGCCGATGCTGATCGCCATCCCCGCCACCAGCGACCCCGCGAACAGCGGGAACGGGGCGTCCACCAGGCGCAGCACCAGCCCCACGACCAGCAGCGCCATCGACGCCACCAGCAGCGTCTCGCTGCGCGGCGCGCGCCGCAGGAACGGCGCGACCAGCCCGTAGGAGCCGAAGAACGCCAGCGGCAGCGTGGTCAGCGCGCCCGCCGCCGTCCCCGACAGGCCGAACGCGTCCTGGATCTCGGTGAGCACCGGCCCGACCGCCGCGATCGCCGGCCGCAGGTTCAGCGCGACCAGGACGATCAGCACGACCGCCCCGACGCGGGACGCGCGAGCCGCGCTCACCGGTCGTCCGCGGCGTCGGTACGGGCGTCGGTGCCGGTGCCGGTGCCGGTGCCGGTGCCGGTGCCGGTGTTCGTGCGGGCTTCGTCGGCGATGAGGCCGTCGAGGACGGCCAGCGTCGGCTCGACGACCGCGGCGGCCGCGCGCGCCGCGGCGTCGCCGTCCCGCGCCGCGACCGCGTCCAGCACCGCCCGGTGCGCCTCCGGGCTCGCCTCGGGGACCTCGTGGTCGAGCCGCACCGTCCGCATCGCCTCGCCGAGGTGCTGGATGAAGAACCGCATCGCCTCGATCAGCACCGGGTTGCGGCTCGCCTCCGCGACGCCGAGATGGAACCGCGCGTCGGCCGCGCCGAACTCGGCCGCCTCCGTCGCGGCGTCGCGCGCCGCGAGCAGCTCCGCGAGCCGCGCCAGGTCCGCGTCCGTCCGGCGGCGCGCCGCCAGCCGCGCGGCCTGCACGTCGTAGGCGAGCTGCACCTCGAAGACGTCCCGCGCCGTCGCCCGCGACACCCGGCGCAGCAGCGGGCGCGGGTCGGCGCTGCTGCGGACGTACGTGCCGTCGCCGCGCCGCACCTCCAGCACGCCCACGTGCGACAGCGCCCGGATCGCCTCCCGCACCGCCGGACGGCTCACCCCGAGCTGCGCCGCGAGGTCGGTCTCGGCCGGGATCCGGCCGCCGATCGGCCACGCCCCGCCGCTCACCTCCGCCTGCAACTGGTTCAGGACGGCGTCGACGGTCGACCCGCCGGGAACCGGACTCAGCGCCACCAGATCTCCTGACGAACAATCACATACCGGACAGACGTCAGACATCTTACAAAGGTCCCGCGATGGCCGTCCGGAGGGGTCGGAACGGCCACCGCGGGGGCCTCGGCGGCGGGACGAAGGGGACAACGCCCGCCGGACCGGGGAATGTGACGGGGTGTTCGCAGCCCGGCGGGCGTTGTGTCGGTGGGCGCTGTGTCAGCGGGACGAGCGGTTTCGGCCCGTCCGGCCGGTTCGGAGTCGGGGGCGGGTTCGGGCGGACAGGGCGCGGGCCGCGCGGCCGATCACGGCGCGCCCGCCGGACGCCATCGCGACCGGCTCCTTCGCCGTGAACCGGGCCTCCTCGACGCGGGCCCGCTCGGCGGCGAGCTCGGCCTCGCGCTGCCGTTCGAGCTCCGCCCGGTACGCCGCGGCGCGCCGCTCGCCCTCGGTCATCGCCCGGTCGCGCCGGGAGCGCTGCGCCGGGCTGCCCTGGATGACGCCGCCCATCACCGGCCCGCCGCGGTGCGACAAGCCGTCCTCCCGGCCGCGCGAGCGGATCCGCATCCGCGACGCCGCGATCGTGAGGCCGATCCAGAACAGGACCGACAGCAGCACCAGGATCGGCACGATGAACAGGAGGGGGCTGTACGTCGCTCCGGTCGGCGGCGGGAACACGGGGGCGTCACCTCCTGTGTCGGCGGCTCGCCCCGCACATACCCGCCGACGGCGATTCAACCGCGACCCGCGTCACATGCCCCGCGACTGGGAGATGGAGCCCGAGGTGGCGAGGGTGAACGTCCGCATCGACTCCGCGAACTTCGACAGGTCCCACTCGGCCGGGCCCTCGTACCAGTACAGGTTGTCGGCGCCCTCGGCCCGCTCGCCCGCGTCCTCGACCGTCCCGGCCCACCGCTCGACGACGTCGAACACGACCGCGTACGGGAGGAACCGGGAGAACAGCGCGATCCGCTGCCGCGACGCGAGGTCGGCGCCGTCCGGCAGCTCCCCGCGCTCCAGGTACTCCCGGAACCCGATGGTGTGCGCGAGGACGGTCGAACCGCGCGCCGTCTTCGCGGGCATGTACTGGCCGCCGTACGCCAGCGCCGCCCCCGCGATGATCACCGCGAGCCCGGCGAGCGCCCACTCCGTCGTCAGCGCCAGCGCGACGGTCCCGGCGACGCCGAGGACGGTCAGCGCCAGCCCCGCGACCGTCCACCGCGACCGCACCGTGTCGGGGCGCCGCGCGAACCAGCCCTGCCGCACGACGTCGTCGTACATCGCCGCCCGCACCTGCGCGAGCTTCGTCGCGAACGTCCCGCCGAGCTCCGACAGTTTCACGGCGTCGCGCGCCGTCCCGTCCGGGGCGGTGAGCAGGGCGTCCAGCAGGATCCGCTCGTACGGCAGCAGGTCGACCACCGGACGGTCGAGGCGGCGCAGCGTCCAGTCGAGCCGGCCGGTGACCGCCCGGTCCTCCTCCTCGATCAGCAGGTAGCCGCGGACGGCGAGGTCCACGATCGTCGCGGTCACGTCGATCACGTCGGCCTGCTCGTCGATCAGCGTGCCGATCTGCCCCGGCCGGACGCCGTCCGGCGGCTCGAACTCGGCGCCCGCCACCGGCGCGTGGTCGCCCTCGGCGGCCCGCTTCCCGACGACCCGCGCGTCCCGCCCGCGCAGCATGTACAGGATCGCGACGCCGCCGCCGAGCAGCACCAGCAGCCCGGCCAGCGCCGACGCGGTCACCGCGTTGACCGAGAACGCCGTCGCGACCGTCTGCCGCCGCTCGTAGAGCGCGCGCCCGCCGGTCGTCCCGGCCGGGAAGCCCGCGACGACCGTCAGGTACTCGCCGGGGAGCATCTTCTCCTGGCTGTAGATCCCCTGCGTGTGCGCGTGGTTCATGTAGAACTGCGTGCAGCCGACCGTGCTGCCGATCGGGCCCGCGAAGCAGTTCACGTTGCGGATCATCGTGCCGCCGTCGACGGTCGCGCTCGCCGTCTCCACCGGGACGTCGAACCCCCCGGCCACCGGCCACCACAGCTCGTCCGCCGCGCCCATCCGGGTGATCGCGCCCCGCAGCTCGTACTCGAGGACGACCGTGCGGCGGCCCGTCAGGTCCTGCGTCCCGCGCACCTCGACGGTCGTCCGGGTGCCCTCGCTCGTCGCGGTGACCCGCGTCGGGCCGCCGTCCGGACTGGACGCCCGCACGTTCGCCATCCGGTACACGCGGTCGCGGGTCGCGCTCTCGTGCTCACGCGTCACGTACTCGCGGGCGAAGCCGTCCCGGCCCGCGAACTCGTAGACGATCGTCTCCCGCACGCGGGTCACGCCGTTGCCCACGGTCATCACGACCCGGTCGCTGAGCACCCGCTCGCCCGCCGCCCGCTGCGCCGCCGCCGCGGGCGCCGCCGTCGTCAGGGGGAGGAGGGCGGCGGCCGTCAACGCCGCCATGACAGGTCGCACCCGGCGCAGCGCCGCAAGAGCAGACATGGCCGCACATCGTAGCGGTAAAGGGTGTACCAAGAACGTGCGATGATGCTCCCTTATGGCAGGTCGCACCCCCTCACCAGCACCGGCGTACCGTCGGCCTGCCTACCGTCACGTCCCGTCCCGGCGCCCGCCGCGGCGCACCCCGGACGGGACGATCGCGGGCGTCGTCGGCGGCGTCGCGGCGGCCGTGGTCCTGGCGGTCCTCGGGTTCTCGCTCTTCGGCGACCGCGACCCCATCGGCGCCATCACGGGCACGTACCGGGAGGCCGCGGTCGACCGGGAGACCGCCACCGACAACCGGCTGTACGCGACGGGCGAGCTGACCCCCGTGAACTGCGCGCTGCCGCGCCTGGAGCCCGGCGGCGCGTCGATGCGCCGGTTCATGGACGTCCTGAGCGACTGCCTCGACGCCTCGTGGGGCCGCCAGTTCGCGAAGGCCGGCATGACGTTCGACGTCCCCGACCGCGTCTTCTGGCGGGACGCCGGGCGCAGCCCGTGCGGCACGTACCCGAGCCCCGGCTCGTCCGCGTTCTACTGCCCGGCGAACAACACGATGTACGTCGGCGTCGACCACATCGTCGCGACGTCGGGGGACGAGCCGCTCGCGAACTTCGCCGTGTTCGCCCGGGTCGTCGCGCACGAGTACGGCCACCACGTCCAGGACCTCGCCGGGATCCTCCTGTACGGGAACCGGCTGATGGAGGACGCCGACCCGCTCGGCCGCGCCGAGGCCAGCCGGCGCATCGAGCTGCAGGCGCAGTGCTTCGCGGGCGCGTTCCTCGGCGCGGAGCGCGGCACGCTGCCGATGACCCGCGACCAGATCGTCGCCATGATCGAGGACGTCCGGGGGCGGGGCGACGAGGACCTGCCGCCCGCCCAGCGCGACCACGGGTCCGGCCGCACCTACGCGGGCTGGGTCGTCACCGGGTTCGAGGGCGGCGAACTCGCCGTCTGCAACACCTGGACGGTCCCGCCCGCCGAGGTGAGCTGACCGGAACGGGGAGCCGACCGGAACGGGGAGCCGACCGTTCGTCCGGGAGGCGACCGTTCGTCCGGTCCTTTACCCGGTGGCACATGAGCACATGTACTCATGTGCCGGGCGCGTCCGGACCGCAGCCTCGCGGCCAGAACCTCTGAGCCGGATCGTCCCGTTCTGTCTACTATGCCGTCACGGACCGTGTGAGCGGACTCACGCGATGAGTGCTAGCTGGCCTGCTTGCAATTGCAAGCACCATGACGCAGGGTGGAGACATGGCGAGTTCGAAGGTCGGCTCGATCGGGGAGTACATCCGGGAGCAGCGCACGCGGGCGAAGATCTCGCTGCGCCAGCTCGCGGACGTCTCGGGGATCTCCAACCCGTATCTGAGCCAGATCGAGCGCGGCCTGCGCAAGCCGAGCGCCGAGATCCTGCAGCAGATCGCCAAGGGGCTGCGGATCTCCGCCGAGGCGCTGTACGTGCAGGCCGGGATCCTCGAGGACCGGGAGGCCGACACCGATGTGCAGGCCGCCGTCCGGGCCGACCTCCTCCTCACCGAACGGCAGAAACAGGTCCTTCTGGACATCTACGCGTCGTTCCTGAAGGAGAACGAAGCCACCGGAGTGCTCGACGACGTCCGGGACGGCACCGACGACGAGATCGACGACGAAAACGGCGACGAGATCGACGACGGGGCCGGAGCGGACGCCGGCGACGAGCACGAAGTCCACAAGCAGAACGGAAAGGAAGAAGTCGGATGACGCTGGCCGGCAATCTTCGAGACAACAAGGCCGTCTACACCGTGGCCGGCGCCGGCGACTTCGCGGTGGAGAAGCTCCGCGAGATGCCCGAGCAGATGACCCGGGCGCGCGAGGTCGCGGAGAAGTACCAGGGCGAGGTCCGCGAGACCGTGTACCGCTACGGCGGGCAGTTCCGCGAGACCGTGGAGCGCTACCGCGGCGAGGTCCAGGGGCGCGTCGACGCCAAGGACCTGCCGGGCACCGCCGTCGCGTACGCGACCACGTTCGGCAGCCGGGCCGCCGAGTTCATCGACGAGCTCGCCGAGCGCGGCCGCAAGGTCGTCCACCGCGAGGCCGCCGAGGTCGCCGAGATCACCGAGGCGAAGCCGCGCACCGCCCGCACCGCGCCGAAGCGCACGACGGCGCAGCGCAAGAGCACCGCGAAGAAGACCGGCTCCTGACCCGACGGATCGGGGGCGCACGCGCACGGGCCCGGCCGGGAACACCCGGCCGGGCCCTGTCGTCCTCCTGTCAGGGCCGAATAGTGTGGGTGGCGATGAACGCGTGTGCGCGGCGTGAAGCCGCCGTCCGAGACGAGCAGGAGCGCTGATCACCGATGGCGGGCTTCAACGTTCTGGATTACTTCTTCTGGCTGCTGCTGATCATCGCCTTCGCGATGGAGGCGTGGGCGCTGATCGACTCCCTCACCGTGCCGCAGAACGCCTACGCGGCCGCGAGCAAGCAGAGCAAGAAGCTGTGGACGATCATCACGGTCGTCTGCGCGGTGGTCGGCATGGCCTACGCCGTCGCGCCCGCGGCGCTCGGCGCCAGCCCGATCAGCCTGCTCCTCGGCATCCTGCCGGTCGCCGCGTTCCTCGGCGCCGCGATCTACCTCGCCGACGTCCGTCCGGCCGTCGCGCCGTTCAAGAAGCGCAACGGCGGCCGGGGCGGCCAGCGGCAGGGCCCGTACGGCCCCTGGTAGACCGCCGGACCTGAGGTTTTCCGCAGGGGCGGCGCTGCGGCGCACCGCGCAAACCGTGCGGTCCGCCCCATGACGCCGGAGGGGCCGCCGAACCTAGCTTCGCTTGCATGAACGCAAAGCGAAGGCCCCTGCCGGTCCGGATCGCCCGGTGGAGCGCCGCCCGTCCCTGGTCCGCCGTCGGCCTGTGGGCGCTGTTCGTCGTCGCGTGCCTCACCCTCGGCACGGCTGCGGGCACCGCCACCATCTCCGACGCCGAGTCCGGCGTGGGCGACTCCGGCCGCGCCGGGCGCATCGCCGCGTCCGGCGACTTCCCCGAGAAGCCCGAAGAGAACGTCCTCATCACCGCCGTCGACGGGCGGCTCGACCCCCGCGCCGCGCGCGCCGCGGCCGACGACGTCGTCCGCCGCATGAAGGCCCTCCCCGAAGTGGAGTCGGTCGCCGCCCCCGTCCCCTCCCCGGACCGGACGGCCGTGCTCGTCCCGGTCACGATGAAGGGCGACACCGAGCACGCCGACCGCCGCGTCGACCCGCTCCTCGCGCAGAGCGCCGCCGTCCAGGACGCCCACCCCGGCCTGCGCGTCGAGCAGGTCGGCACCGGCTCGACCGCCAAGGGCCTCACCGAGACCCTCGGCGAGGACTTCAAGCGCGCCGAGTACATCAGCCTGCCGCTCACCCTGCTGATCATGCTCGCCGTGTTCGGCGCGCTGATCGCCGCCGCCGTCCCGGTCGTCCTCGCCCTCTCCTCGGTGGCCGCCGCGATCGGGCTCTCCGCCCTGGTCTCCCACGTGCTCCCCGCCACCGGCGTCCTCAGCAACGTCATCCTGCTGATGGGCATGGCCGTCGGCGTCGACTACTCGCTCTTCTACCTCAAGCGCGAACGCGAGGAGCGACGGCGCGGCCGGCCGGACGCGCTGGAGATCGCCGCCGAGACGTCCGGGCACACCGTCGCCGTGTCCGGCGGCACCGTCGTCGTCGCGATGGCCGGCCTCTACCTCGCCGGGGAGGCCACCTTCACCTCGCTCGCCACCGGCTCGATCATCGTCGTCGCCGTCGCCGTCCTCGCCTCCCTCACCGTCCTGCCCGCACTGCTCGCCAAGCTCGGCCCCCGCGTCGACCGTCCCCGCATCCCCGTCCTGTGGCGGCTGACCCTCCGCTCCGGCGAGTCCCGCCTTTGGCCCGTCCTGCTGCGCCCCGCGCTCCGCCGCCCCGCGCTCACCCTCGCGCTCTCGACCGTCGCGCTGCTCCTCCTCGCCGCCCCGGCCCTCGACATGCGGCTCGAACAGCCCGGAACGGACGACCTGCCCCGCGACGTCCCCGTCGTCCGCGCGATGGACCGGCTCACCGCCGCCTTCCCCAGCGAGGGCACCGTCCACCAGGTCGCGGTCCGGGCGCCCGCCGCACGGTCCGCCGACGTCCGCGCCGCCCTCACCGGCCTCGCCGCCCGCACCGCCGCCGACCCCCTCTTCGCGCACGACCGCGCCCCCGAGATCCGCACGTCCCCCGACGGACGCGTGCACCTGATGGACGTCGCCACCCCGCACGCCCGCAACAGCGACGAGGCCGCCCGCTCCCTGGAGACCCTCCGCGCCTGGCTGCCCGCGGCCCTCGACGGCCTCCCCGCCGAGCACGGCGTCGGCGGCAAGCTCGCCGAAGGCGCCGACTTCACCGACCACCTCGAGGAACGGCTGCCCATCGTCGTCGGGTTCGTCCTGCTGCTCACCCTCGTGATGACCGGCCTCATCTTCCGGTCCGCCGTCATCGCCCTCTCCGCCGTCGCGCTGAACCTCCTCTCGGCGGCCGCGGCGTTCGGCGTCCTCGTGCTCGTCTTCCAGAACACGTGGGCCGAAGGGATCCTCGACTTCCACTCGTCCGGCGCCGTCGTCTCCTGGCTGCCGCTCTTCCTGTTCGTCGTCCTGTTCGGCCTGTCGATGGACTACCACGTGTTCGTCGTCTCCCGGATCCGCGAGGCCGCCCGCGACATGCCGACCCGCGCCGCCGTCGGCGCGGGCATCACCCGCTCCGCCGGCGTCGTCACCAGCGCCGCCGTCGTGATGGTCGCCGTCTTCGCGATCTTCGGCACGCTCAGCATCGTCGAGTTCAAGCAGCTCGGCGTCGGCCTCGCCGCCGCGATCCTCATCGACGCCGTCGTCATCCGGATCTTCGTGCTCCCCGCCCTGATGGCCCTGCTCGGCGCCGCGAACTGGTGGCCCGGCCGCGCCCCCGCCCGCCCCGCCGACGCGACCGTCCCCGACCTTCCGCTCCCCGCCCGCCGATGACCGGCGGTGCGGCATGATCGAGAGTCCGGGCCCGGCACGGGCCCGGACCCGCCACGCGTGCACGACGAGGAGGCCGCCATGAACGCGCACGGGCGCACGACCCGGCTGGAACTTGACGACCAGAACCTCCGCGAATGGGAGGCGATCGTCCTCGAATCCGGCCCGGACGGGATCGTCCTCGACCGCTCGGCGTTCTACCCGGGCGGCGGCGGGCAGCCCCCGGACCACGGCGTCCTCCTCTGGCAGGGCGTCCAGACCCGCATCGCCGGCGTCCGCAAGGGCGACGACCTGGTCCTCCTCCCCGCCGACGACGACCCGCTCCCGCCACCCGGAACCGTCGTGCGCGGCGCCGTCGAGGACGACCGCCGCACCGCCCTCATGCGCACCCACTCCGGCCTGCACCTCCTGTGCGGCGTCGTGTTCCGCGACTACGGCTGCCTCGTCACCGGCGGCAACATGGAACCGCTGAGCGCCCGCATGGACTTCGACCTGCGCGAGGTCCCGCCGAACTTCAAGCAGACCGTCGAGGACGCCTGCAACACCGAGGTCGAGGCCGACCGCCGCATCGACGTCCGCACCCTCCCCCGCGCCGAGGCGTTCGCGATCCCCGACATCGTCCGCACCGCCACCAACCTCGTGCCGCCCGAGGTCCAGGACGTCCGCATCGTCGACATCGTCGGCCTCGACACCCAGGCCGACGGCGGCACCCACGTCGCGTCCACCAAGCAGATCGGCCGCATCACCGTCGCCAAGGTCGAGAACAAGGGCCGCGGCTTCCGCCGCCTCCGCATCAAACTCACCGACTGACCCCCGCCCGCCCGTGCGAGGGCTTGGGGTCGGGAGAATCGACGGGTGGGCGTGCGGAGTGTTGCGGAGGCACGGCGGGCGTTGGCGCCGCTCGAGGGTGAGGCGGCGTCGTGGTACGTGCGCGTGCACGTCGGCGGTGACGTCGGGGCGGCGCCGGCCGCGCTGCTTCGCTCGGTGGTCTTCGCTCCGGGGTTCGATCAGGGCCCCTCGGCCGACGGGATCAGCTGTTCCGGCGGCGCCGGACGTAGGCGAAGGTGACGGCGGCGAGCAGTGGCCCCCACAACAGCAGCGGCAGGTAGCACAGGTAGTAGGTCGCGGCTTCCCAGCCGCCTGCCTGAGTGGGGAAGTTCGCGGGCGTCGGCTCGCCTTGGAGGGTGACCCCGGCGAACTCGGCGATCCAGCAGGCGGTCCAGAGGACCGTCAGCACCAGGGCGCCCAGAGCCGCGGGGATGGCCGCCGCCTTTGTCGGGATCGGTCGGCCGCGCAGGAACGGTACCCAGCGCGGGAACACCTCGCCCCAGCGGGCGATCAGGCCGATCGCGGCGAACGCGGCGACTTCGGAGGCGATCGACAGGAAGACGATGTAGGCCCGTTCACCGAGCCCGCTCCCGTCGGCGAACGCGGCCGGAAGTCGCCAGAGACTGGCCGGCAGCACGACGAACGGGACGGCGAGCGCGGCCGTCCGCGCCCAGCGGGGAACCCCGGCCACCGGGGCGTGGGCGGCTGCCCATGCGGTGCGCAGCCGTCCGGTGGTCACCGTCCGATCGATCACAGCGGTCATTGTCGATCCTTTGGTCCGGCGGGCCCGACTGCCCGCTCCGCATCAAAGATCGCAACCGCGCCGGGTCGTGATCATCCCCCGCCGGGGTGAACCCGCCCTCCGCTCGGGGGAAACACCGGTGGGCGCGGTCAAGCCCTCCCTCCCAAGTACCGCGCCGCTCACCCGTTCCGCGCCGTCCGGGGCTCGGCGCCCTGTGGCCGCGACTCGGAGGGCTGACTTTCCTGCTGCTCGGCGTCGCTGCTCGCCCACCGTTCGTGGGCGGACTGGCGGCTGATGCCGACCGCGGCCCCGATGTCGGTCCAGGAGGCGCCCGCTCTGCGTGCCGTCTGGACGGTGCCGGCCAGATGGGCAACGGCATCGGCGGCCTCGCGGGCGGCTTCCTTCACCAGGTTGTCCCGGGTGGGGGCGTGGTGCTCCCGCCACTCCTTGCCCAGCATGTCGTCCAGAAGGTCGGAGACGTAGCCGCGTTCGTCCGGCCGGTCTTCCTCGGCGAGGTCGGTCCGCAGTTCGCCGGTCCACCCGCATGTGCATCGAGCCTGTGCGCCGATCGCGGTCCACCCGTCCCGCGACCCTGCGTTCGGTGCGTGACGGCCATGACGACTTCCCCCCAGGACGCCCCCGCGCGGCTGGGGCTGCGGCTCGCCCTGTGGCTGCTGCCCGACGTGCTCGCGAGCGCGACGCAGGGCCAGGCGTACGCCGGGCCGACCTCACCCGGCGGGCGGGAGCTCCTCGAACACGTGCGCGGCCTGCCGCAGGCGCAGGGCTGGATGGTGGCGGCCGCGCTGGGACGCGCGGCGGCGGTGATCGCCGGAATTCTGCCGGACGTCGCGGACGACCTGGCGGTGTTGGTGGCGAGCGTCGGGGCCGCCCGCGCGGTGGTCAGGATCCGGGTCTGCATCCCGGGAATGATCGCGAAGGCGAGGACCCCGAGGGCGAAGGTCAGGATCGCCGCGAGCACCCGGATCCCGTTGACCGCCCAGAACCGTCGCGGTCAACGCGTCCGGTTTCCAGGTCGCCGCCGCGTTCGCGGGCTGGCTCGGCGGCCGGATCGTCGCGGTGGACGGGGGGCTGAGCGCCCTTCCCCTGATCGCGGCCGTTCTCACCCTCACCGGACTCGCCGTGGCCCCCGCGATCCTCCGGACCGAACCGTCCCGCACCGGCACGTGAAGCGGGCGGGACGTCATCGGGGTTCTCCCGTGACCACCGGTCGGCCCCCGTCGCCGGGTGCACGTCCGAGTGCGTCGTCGAGGGGGACGTGCCGGTCGCCGTGAGGCGGCGTGGGGCGTTCGGCGCGGGTTCGGGCGTAGGCGTAGGCGAGGAAGGTCAGGGCTGCGGCCAGGTAGGCGTTGGCGACGAGGGTGACGGGGCCGTGGAAGCCGTACTCGTCGGGGCCGCCGTCGTGGGGGGTGAACCACATGGGGGCCACGGCGAACACCGCGTAGGCGCAGGCGGGGGCGATGCGGTGGCCGTCGCGGACGAGGACCGCGAGGGCCGGGACGATCCACACCCAGTGGTGCGCCCACGAGATGGGGGAGACGAGCAGGCCCGTGGTGCCGGTGACGGCGATCGCGGCGAGGTGGTCGCCGCGGCGGGCGCGGGCGGCGGCGAGGGCGAGGCCGGCGACGGCGAGCAGGGGCGGGACGAACGTGTACCAGCCGTCCACGTGCTCGGCGCCGCCCAGGATCCGGACGGCCGCGCCGTACGGGGACTGGTTGCTGATGTACGGGGCGCCGACGCGGGACGTGTCGAAGAAGGTGTGGAGCCAGTAGACGCGGGACGCGGCGGGGGCGGCGGCCCACGCGGCGAGGGCGCAGGCGCCGAATGTCGCGGCGGCGATCGCGGCGGATTTCGTTCTGCGGGTGACGAGGAGAAAGAGAATGAAGATTCCCGGCGTCAGTTTCATCGCCGTGGCGATGCCGATTCCGACGCCCGCGCTTTTGTTGTTCGCGACGCGTTTCATGTCGAACATGATGAGCGCCAGCAGGAACAGGTTGACCTGCCCCTGGTAGAGCGAGTGCCACATGGGCGCGAGGGCGAGCCCGGCCGCGACGGTCGCGGCGACGACCGGACGGGACGGGCGGCGGCCGGCGAGTTCGAGCGTCACCGCGCAGGCGTAGGCGAAGGCCGCGACGGACGCGAGTTGCCAGGCCACGCGGGCGACGGGGAGGGGCAGCGCGGAGAGGGGCGCGAACACCAGGGCGGCGAACGGGGTGTTGGTGAACCAGTGGTCGGCGTGCTGGTCCAGGTAGAGGGACGCGCCGTCGGTGAGGGCCTCGCCGCCGAGCATGTAGATGCGGAAGTCGAGGGCGTCGTAGGTCGCGGCGAATATCGCGACGGCGACCAGTTCGATGGCGAGGGCCGTGTACGCCAGCCGTTTCACGTATGTCCTCCGTCCGGTGGGGAGGTCAACGATGGCGAATGGCGCGGTGACGTCGCGTCGGGCCGGGGACGGTAATCGCAGGCGGGGTTATGGCCCGGGGAATTAAGCCCGTGGGCCAATGTGCGGCGGGGGTGCGCTCGTTACGATCGGCGCATGATGAATCGCCGGGTTTTGTCGGCGGCGTCGATGTGGTGTGCGGCCCTGCTGTATCCGGTCGTCGTCTTCGTCACGTTCGCGAGCGCGTCGTCGGGTTACGGCGAGCTGGAGGTGCTGCTGACGGCGGTGCTGACGGTGCTGGTCCTCGGGATGCTGGTGCGGTGGCCGCTGCCGGCCTTCGCGGTGCTGCTGCTCGGCTGGACCGGTGGGATGCTGGCGGACCAGAACGGCGTGGTCCTGCTGCTGCACGTGCTGATCCTCGACGCCGGAGTCGTGTACGTCGCGTCGGTGCGGCCCCGGTGGGTGTCGCTGGCCGTGGCGGCGGTGACGCTGCTCGTCCAGGTCGGGTGCGCGGCGCTGTTCATGTACGTCGACGAGACGCTGCTGCTGTCGGTGCTGCTCGCGCTGGTGGTCGCGTGGACGGCCGGGAACTCGGTGCGGGTGCGGCGGGTGCACGCGGAGGCGCTGCGGGCGCGGGAGACGGAGCGGGCCGTCTCGGAGGAGCGGCTGCGGATCGCGCGGGAGCTGCACGACATGGTGGCGCACAGCGTGGGGATCATCGCGATCCAGGCGGGGGTCGGGGGACGGGTGATCGAGACGCAGCCCGCGGAGGCGCGCAAGGCGCTCGACGTGATCGAGGCGACGAGCCGGGACACGCTCGCGAGCCTGCGCCGGATGCTGACCGGCCTGCGCCGGGAGGGCGCGCTCGGGCCGGCGCCGGGACTGGACGACCTGGAGCGGCTCGCGGCGGCGACGTGCGACGCCGGGGTGCGGGTGGACGTGCGGCGCACGGGCACGCGGCGGGACCTGCCGTCGGACGTCGACCTGTGCGCCTACCGGGTGGTGCAGGAGGCGCTGACGAACGTGGTGCGGCACGCGGGCGTGACGGACTGCAGGGTGACGATCGGGTACCGGGAGGACGGCCTGGAGGTCGAGGTCGAGGACGAGGGGAGCGGCGGGGTGGTGGGTTCCGGGTTCGGGATCGTCGGGATGCGGGAGCGGGTCGCGCTGCTGCGGGGCGAGTTCACGGCGGGGCCGCGGCCGGAGGGCGGGTTCCGGGTGGCGGCGAGGATCCCGGCGTGACGGTCCGGGTGCTGCTCGTGGACGATCAGCCGCTCGTCCGGGCGGGGCTGCGGGTGCTGATGGCGGACACGTCCGACCTGGAGATCGTGGGGGAGGCCGGGACGGGCGCGGAGGCGGTGCGGCTGGCCGGGGAGGTCGCGCCGGACGTGGTGGTCATGGACATCCGGATGCCGGACATGGACGGCATCGAGGCGACGCGGCGCATCTCGGGCGCGCAGGGCGCGCAGGGCGCGCGGGTGGTGATGCTCACGACGTTCGACGACGACGAGTACGTCTACGGGGCGCTGCGGGCGGGCGCGAGCGGGTTCCTGGTGAAGGACATGGCGCTGGAGGAGATCCTCGGCGCGGTCCGGGTGGTGGCGCGGGGCGAGGGGCTGATCGCGCCGAGCGTGACGCGGCGGCTGATCGAGGAGTTCGCGGCGCGCCCCGAACCGGTGCCGGCGCGTCCGGCGCGTCCGCTGGAGGGGGTCACCGGGCGGGAGCGGGAGGTGCTGACGCTGGTGGGGCGCGGGCTGACGAACCACGAGATCGCGGACGAACTGGTGATCAGCGTCGCGACCGTGAAGGCGCACGTGGCGCGGCTGCTGGCGAAGCTGGACGCGCGCGACCGCGTCCAGCTGGTGATCATCGCGTACGAGCGGGGGCTGGTGGGGCCGGGCGGGTGACGTCCCGGACGGACGTCCTACCGGCTGTAGTACTACGCGGGGGCGTCGGATAATCTGGATGCCGTGAAGGGTCTGGGAGAGCTTGAACGCACGGTCATGGAGGTCCTCTGGGCGCGGGAGGACGCCGGTTCCGGTGCCGCCACCGCGCGCGACGTGAGCCGTGCGCTCGCGGACGACCGGGATCTCGCCCACACGACCGTCATGACGGTTCTCGACAGGCTCGCGAAGAAAGGCTTCCTCGAGCGCGAGCGCGACGGCCGCGCGTGGCGGTACCGTCCGGTGGAAAGCCGGGAGGGGTACGTCACCGAGCTGATGCTGGGCGCGCTGGAGGAGACGGGCGACCGGGACAAGGCGCTCGTCCACTTCGTCCGGTCGGTCTCGAGCGACGAGGTCGACGTGCTCCGCCAGGCGCTGGCCGCCCTCACGTCGAAGGAACCACCGGCATGACCGGAACCGCCCTGCTCGCATTGATCTCCCTGGGGACCGTCGGCGGGGCGCACGTGCTGTCCCGTGCACGGTGGACGTGGCGGACCCCGCGCATCGGCATCGCCCTGTGGCAGGCCCTCGGCCTGTGCTGGGGCGTCGCCACGATCGGCGCCCTGCTCGGGCTGGCGCTGCTGCCGTACCGCAGCGGCGTCGCGGGCGGGCTGCCCGGCCTCTACAACGACGGGGCGGCGAAGCTCGACACGGTCCACATGGCCGCGCTGCTCGGGGCGCTGAGCCTCGCCGGGGTGCTCCTGGTGATGCTGGCGTTCGCGGTGGTGCGGGTGGTGCGGGCCCGGCGGCGGCACCGGGCGCTGCTCGCGCTGGTGTCGCGGCGCGACTCGGCCGTCCCCGGCACCCTCGTGCTGGACCACCCGGGCGCCGCCGCGTACTGCGTGCCGGGCGTCCGGTCGTCCAAGGTGGTGGTGAGCGCCGGGACGCTGGAGCTGCTCGACACGGCGGAGCTGGCCGCGGTGCTCGCGCACGAGCGGGCGCACGCGCGCGAGCGGCACGACCTGGTGCTGCTGCCGTTCGCGTCGCTGCGGCAGGTGTTCCCGCAGCTGCGGCTGGTGGGCAGGTGCCTGGACGCGGTGGAGCTGCTGATCGAGATGGCGGCGGACGACCGGGCCCGGTCGGGGCGGTCGCCGCGCGAGCTGGCGACGGCGCTGCTGCGGTTCGCGGCGGCGCGCCCGGCGGCGGCGCCGTCGGGGACGCTCGGGGTGGCGTCCCGCGACGACATCCCGGTGATGGCCCGGGTGAACCGGCTGCTGGAGCCGCGCCCGCTGCCGCGCGCGACGCGGCTGGCCGCGACGGCGGCGGTGCCGCTCGTCGCGGGCCTGCCGCTGCTGCTGATCGTCATGCCGCACTGACCGCGTCCCATTACCGCCGGGCCCCACGTCAGGCCGCGAGGACGGTTCCGTAGAGCCGGTCGACGTGCAGGCGGATCACCATCCGGCGGTCCTTGACCATCTGTTCGAGGAACGCGCGCTCGTCGGCCGGGTCGGCGAAGCCGGGGGTCATCGCGAGGAGCTCCCGGCCGACCGCGTCGCCGGGCGTCTCGCTCGCCTCGGACACCTCGGCGGTCCCCTCGGCGACGGCGAACGACAGGTGATCGTCGCCGGACACGTGCAGGGCCGCGTGCGGGTCGTTCGCGAGCTGCCGCACCTTGGCGCGTCCGGCGACGGTCGAGATCCGGACGGTGCGCGTCGCGGGGTCCCAGGCGTGGACGACGGTCGACAGGTGCGGGTGGCCGCTGCGCTTGGTCGTGGCGAGGACGCCGAACGGCTGCGCCGCGAGCAGGCGGGCGAGTTCGTCCTCGGAGACGGGCTTCGGGCCGGGTCCCTGGCCGGGGCCGTACTGGGTCATGACGTGCTCCTTCGTGGTCGGTGAGGTTCGTGCGGTCGGTGGGCGACGGGTTCAGAGGGTGAGGGACGGGGCGGACGGCTCGGCGTCCGTGCCCGCGGCGTCCGCGGGGGCGTCCGGGGCGGCCTTCTGGGTGCGCAGGACGAGCACGGCGACGGCGAACGCGGCGGCGAGCAGGGCGGCGCCGGCGCCGAAGGCGAGCCGGTAGCCGCCGGTCAGCGCGGTCGCCGCGGTGTCCCCGGCGGCGAGCAGCGCGTCGGTGCGGGCGGCGGCGAGCGTCGACAGCACGGCGACGCCGAGCGCCATCCCGATCTGCTGGGCGGTGTTGAACAGGCCGGACGCGAGGCCCGCGTCCTCGGGGCGGGCGCCGGACATCGCGAGCCCGGTCAGCGCGGGCATGACGAGCCCGCCGCCCGCGATCAGCAGCATGGGCGGGAGCAGGTCGGCGGCGTACGCGGCGTGCACCGGGACGCGGACGAGCAGGGCGAGCGCGGCGGCGAGCATGACGAGGCCGGTGAGCAGGACGGCGCGCTCGCCGAACCGGCGGGCGAGGCGGGCGTAGCCGAACAGCGAGATCGTCCCGATGGCGACGGCGGCGGGCAGCATCGCGAGGCCGGTCTCGAGGGCGCCGTAGCCGAGGACCTTCTGCATGTAGAGGGCGCCCATGACCTGGAACGAGAACATCCCGGAGAACGCGAGGATCTCGACGGCGTAGGCGCCGGAGGCGGTCCGGGAGCGCAGGACGCGCAGCGGCATGAGCGGCGTCCGGGCCTTCGCCTGCCGGACGAAGAAGCCCGCGAGCAGCGCGAGCGCGAGGGCGCCGAGGCCGAGGGTGTGGGCGGAGGCGACGCCGTACTGCTCGATCTTCACGACGGTGTAGATGCCGAGCATCAGCCCGGACGTGACGAGCAGCGCCCCGGCGACGTCCGCGCCGGCGGCGAGCCCGGTGCCGCGGTCGCGGGGGAGGGCGGGCAGCGCGAGCAGGATCGTGACGATGCCGATCGGCAGGTTGATCAGGAAGATCCAGTGCCAGTTCAGGGCGTCGGTGAGGACCCCGCCGAGCACCTGCCCGACGGACGCCCCGGCGGCGCCGGTGAAGCTGAAGATCCCGATGGCGCGGGCGCGTTCGGCGGGCCCGGTGTAGAGGGTGACGAGGATTCCGAGGACGACCGCGGCGGCCATCGCGCTCCCGACGCCCTGCAGGAAGCGGGCGGCGATGAGGACGGCGGGGCCGGTGGCGGCGCCCGCGAGCAGCGACGCGGCGGTGAAGACGACGTTCCCGGCGAGGAACATCGTCTTGCGGCCGACGAGGTCGCCGAGCCGTCCGGCGAGCAGCAGGAGGCCGCCGAACGCGATCAGGTAGGCGTTGACGGTCCAGCTCAGGCCGGTGGCCGAGAAGCCGAGGTCGTGCTGGATGGCGGGCAGCGCCACGGTGACGATCGAGCCGTCGAGGACGGTCATCAGCATCGTGGCGGACAGCACGCCGAGCGCGGTGCCGCGCGCTCGCAGGACAGTGTTCACGGGTCTCTCCCATCGCGGATCGATGGAAGAGACGGTAGCAGATAGTTTTGTTAGAGACGATCTATTGGCGGACTACTTTGTGCGCTCGCGGGCCCGCCGCACCGGCTGCGGGCTCTCCACGGGCCGCGCGAGATGGCCGGTGACCAGCCGCTCCAGCGCGCGGACGAGCACGTCCCGCTCGTCCGGCGGGAGCGTGCCGAGCGCGTCGCCGTGCACCCGGTCGACGATCCGCTGGCTCTCGGCGGCGACCCGCGCGCCCTTCTCGGTGACCGCGATGATCCGCGCGCGCCGGTCCCGCGAGGACGGCCGCCGCTCGGCGAGCCCGGCCTTCTCCAGGGCGTCCACGGTGACGACCATCGTCGTCTTGTCCATGTCGCCGATCTCGGCGAGCTGGATCTGCGTCCGCTCCTCCTCCAGGGCGTGCACGAGGACGCAGTGCATGCGCGGCGTCAGCCCGATCTCGGCGAGCGCCGCCGACATCCGGCTCTTCAGGGCGAGGCCGGTGTGGTCGAGGAGGTAGGACAGGTCGGTCTCGGTGCTGGACGGTGCGAGTGCGGTCATGCCGCCAGCGTACCCAGTTCGTCCCGTAACGGATTATCTAGTGGCATCCGCTTTCCCGGCGGGTATCCTGGCGGGCATGCAGCGAACCGCGTGCCTCGGCTGGTGGCCGTCCTAGGACGGCCGCACGATCACGCGATCACGAACGCACAGGGCCGTCCCGCCGGACGGCCCTTCTCCTTTCCCCGGCGCGGGGCCGCCCGCGGAGGCGGCCGGGAAAGGAGACACCGCCCATGGACCCCGTCGTCGACGCCGCCGAGCGGCGCACCCGCGAACTCGAGGAGCGCATCGCCGCCGACCCCGCGGCGTTCCGCGTCCTCACCGGAGACCGCCCCACCGGACCCCTGCACCTCGGCCACTACTTCGGCACCCTCGCCAACCGGGTGCGCCTGCAGCGCCTCGGCGTCGACGTGTTCGTCCTCATCGCCGACTACCAGGTGCTCACCGACCGGGACGTCGCCGAGCGGCTCCCCGAGCACGCCCTCGGCCTCGCCGCCGACTACCTCGCCGCCGGGATCGACCCCGCCCGCGCGACGATCTTCCGGCACAGCGCCGTCCCCGAGCTGAACCAGCTCATGCTGCCGTTCCTGTCCCTGGTGTCGGTCGCCGAACTGGGCCGCAACCCCACCGTGAAGGACGAGATCGCGGCGTCGATGCAGTCGGCGGTGAGCGGGCTGATGTTCACCTACCCGGTGCACCAGGCCGCCGACATCCTGTTCTGCAAGGCCGACCTCGTGCCCGTCGGCAAGGACCAGCTCCCGCACCAGGAGGTCACCCGGACGGTCGCGCGCCGCTTCAACGAGCGCTACGGCCCCGTCTTCCCCGTCCCGGACGCGCTGCTGTCGGACGCGCCGAACCTGCTCGGCACGGACGGGCAGAAGATGAGCAAGAGCCGCGGCAACGCGATCGCCCTGTCCGCGACCCCGGACGACACCGCGCGGCTGATCAAGCGGGCGGTGACCGACGCCGACCGGCACATCACCTACGAGCCGGACGCCCGTCCCGGGGTGTCGAACCTCGTGCACCTCGCCGCCCTCTGCCAGGGCCGCGACCCGCACGCCGTGGCCGCCGACGTCGGCGACGGCGGCGCCGCGGCGCTGAAGAAGGTCGTCGTCGAGTCGGTGAACGAGTTCCTGCGGCCGATCCGCGCCCGCCGCGCCGCGCTCGCCGCCGACCCGGCGCACCTGCGCCGCGTCCTCGCCGAGGGGAACGCGCGGGCCCGCGACGTCGCCTCCCGGACCCTCGCCGAGGTCCGGGAGGCGATGGCGATGGCGGCCTAGCCCGGGGGGCGCGGGGCGATGCCGTGCAGGACGGACGCGACGACCTCGTCCACCGGCACCGGGGACGGTTCGCGCGCGCCCAGCAGCGCCGACAGGACGGCCTCGTGGCACACCCCGACGATCATCGACGCCGCGGCGGCCGGGGACGCGTCCGCGGCGAGCCGGCCGAGGTCGCGCTCGGCCCGCAGGTAGGCGTGCAGGTGGTCGCGCCACGCCTCGCCCGGTTCGTGCGCCGCCGCGAACCGGGCGAGCACGTCGGGCTGCGCGGTCAGCCCGGCGAGCGCGGGCAGCAGCGCGCGGTGCAGCGCGAGCCCGTGCTCGACGTGCGCGCGCAGGTTCGCGGCGAGCGTCCCGGCGCCCGGCTCGGGCAGCGGCCCCAGCTCCCGCTCGACCCGCAGCACGCGCGCGTGCAGGGCCAGGGCCAGCAGCTCCTCCTTGCCGTCGAAGTGGTTGTAAAGGACGCCGTCGGCCACCCCCGCCGCGCGCGCGATCGCCCGGACGGTCAGGCCCGCCGCGCCCTGCTCGGACATCATGCGGTCGGCGGTGGCGATCAGGTGCTCGCGCAGGCTCCGGTCGCCGTCCCGCAGCGCCGCCGCTTTACGTGGTGACATCAGGCGGCATCGTATTCGTGGAACGCGTACCCGTGGTCCGCCAGTTCGTCCAGGAGGTCCGTCCCGACGGCGGCCTCCAGGTGCCGCACGCCGCGCGGCGCCCCGGCCAGGCGCCGCACGGCCAGCGCCGCCACCAGGCCGGACGCCCGGCTCTGCCGCCGTCCGGACACCGCGGCGACCCGCCCGCCGGACGCGGCGGCCACCGCGAAGCCGTCCCCGCCCACGTGCACCCGGTGCGCGGCGGCCCGCAGCCACCGCGCGTCCCGGAAGCGGGCGGCGCGGGGGAGGAGCGCGGTCACGGCGCGGGAGTCGAGGGCCAGGCCGGTGCGGACCCGGCCGGACGGCGTGGACGGGTCGGGGAACGGGAAGCGGTGCACGCGGCGCGTCCCGAACGGCGGCGGGAACCGCATCGTCCACGACTCGTCCAGCTCGCGGAGGGCGCCGAGCGCGTCGAGCGTCCACGCGACGGCGCCCGGCCCGTGCCGCTCGCCCGAACCGAGCAGGACGCCGATGTCGACGGGCCGTCCGGTCCCGGCGAACCGGTGCGCGAGCAGGTTCGTGACGCCGGGCGCGACCCCCACGCCGACGACCACCGACGCGCCGTTCGCGGCCGCGACCCCGTCGAGCTCCTCAAGGCCGCGCAGGACCTCGCGGGACGCCGACACGTCGACGTAGTGCACGCCGCGTTCGGCGCACGCCCGCGCGACCCCCACGTTCTCCCGTTCGGCGCACATCACGACGGCGTCGGCGTCCAGGATCGCGTCGAGCGCCCCCGCGGCGGCCTCCCGCAGGGCTGTGTCGAACGCCTCCCGCAGGGCCGTGTCGAATGCCTCCCGCAGGTCGATGCGCAGCGGGATCGTCCCGGGGACCGACCGGGCCTTCGCGAGGTCCCGGCCCGCGACGACGATCTCGGGCACGCGGCCGCGCAGGCCCGCGACGACCTCCCGGCCGACCGCCCCGTAGCCGCCGAGGACCGCGACCCGCCTCACCGGCGCGCCGTGATCAGCCGTGCCGTGCTGCGCAGCCGCACCGCGCCGTCCCGCTCGAACGGACGCAGCGCGCCGGCGATCGTCGCGACCACGTCGTCGCTCTCGCCGTAGTTGTAGCGGATCGGCCCCCAGGCGGCGAGGAACGCGGCGGCGTCGGCGGCGTCCCGCCCCCACACCTGCTCGGCCTCGACGCTCCGGTTCGTCACGGCGCGGAACCCGGCGTCGCCGAGGATCGCGGCGGCGCGGTCGGGGTCGGCGAGGGAGAGCGGCCCGTCGTGCCCGATCGCCGGCTGCGGCAGCGCGGGAAGGGCGGCGAGCACCGTGCCGAGGTCGCTCTCCTCGGGCGGCGCCATGACGAGGAACGCGACCCGCCCGCCCTCCGCCGCCAGCGCGCGCCGCACGTTGCCGAACGCGGCGACGGGGTCGGCGAAGAACATGACCCCGAACCGGCTGATCGCGACGTCGAACCCGCCGTCCGGGAGCGGGTAGAGCTGCGCGTCGCCCTGCTCGAACCGGACGTTCCCGACGCCCTCCTGCTCGGCGAGGCTGCGCGCGCGGGCCAGCATCGGCCCCGACAGGTCGACGCCGGTCGCCGCGCCGAGGTGCGCCCGTTCCGCCGCGAGCCGGGTGACCTGCCCGTTCCCGCAGCCGATGTCGAGCACGCGGTCGCGCGGGCCGATCGCGGCGGCGTCCAGCAGGTGCGGGTTGAAGCCGCTGTTCACCGCGTCGTACCGGGCGTGGTGGTCGGCCCAGTGCGTGCCCTCGTACCCGTTCCACGCCTCGGCCTGGTGCTTGTTGACGATCTCCACTGCTGCTCCCTCGTTATGAACACGCGTTCATGAACACACGTTCATCCTGGCCCCGGCGAGGCCCGCCGTCAACCCCGTCCTGCCCCGGACGGCCGGATGAGGGGCCGCCCGAGAATTCATGAATGCGCTAATTCGTGGCCGTTGCTTCCGTAGTGGGGAGTAGAACGGAATCGTTCGTTCCCGTACGATGGCGGCATGGAGAGCACGGCAGCGGCGCCCATGAGCGGGCGCAAAGCGCAGGCGGCGCGCAACGACGAACTGATCCGGGAGGCGGCGCGCGCGGTGTTCACCGCGGACCCGGGCGCGCCGATCTCCGCGGTGGCCGAGCACGCCGGGGTGGGGATCAGCGCCCTGTACCGCCGGTACCGGAGCAAGGAGGCGCTGCTCCAGCACCTCGCCGACGAGGGCATGGACCGGTACCTCGCCGAGGTCGAGCGGGCCCTCGCCGACGACGGCGACCCGTGGGAGGCGTTCGCCGCGTTCATGCGCCGCTGCCTGGACATCGGCGCCGGCTCGCTGACGATGCGGCTCGCCGGGAGCTTCGAGGTCACCGAGGAGATGAGCCGGAAGGGACGGGCCCTGCACGAGGCCACCGAGCGGCTCCTGGAGCGGACGAAGCGGGCCGGTGCGCTGCGGCCCGAGATCGCGGTCGGCGACGTGTCGGTCCTGCTCGAGCACCTGCACACCATCCGGATCGGCGACGACGCCCGGATGAACCGGCTCCAGCACCGCTACCTCGCCCTCATGCTGGACGGCCTGCACCTGACGGGCGCCGAGGAACTGCCCGGTCCCCCTCCCGGCTGGCAGGAGCTGCGGGGACGCTATGACGACTGAGCGGGTGCTCGGGAAGCGGGAGCTGAACCGGGCGCTGCTCGCCCGCCAGATGCTGCTGCGGCGGGAGCCGGTGGGGCCGCTGGAGGCGATCGAGCGGCTCGTCGGGATGCAGGCGCAGGCGCCGAACCCGCCGTACATCGGGCTGTGGAGCCGCCTGGAGGGGTTCGACTTCGGCGCGGCGTCGCGGCTGCTGACCGAGCGGCGGGCGCTGCGGATCGTCGTCATGCGCGGCACCCTGCACCTGGTCAGCGCCCGGGACGCGCGCGTCCTGCGCCCGCTGACCCAGGTCATCTGGGACCGGGTGCTGGACGGGCCGACGGGCCGGGAGCTGGACGGCGTCGACCTGCGGGCGGTCGTGGACGCCGCGCGGGCGCTGCTCGAGGAGGAGCCGCGCTCGGACGCGGAGCTGCGGGGCCTGCTGGCCGGACGGTGGCCGGAGCACGACCCGGCGCTGCTCGTCCGGGGCGTCCGGTGCGTGCTGCCGCTGGTGCAGGTGCCGCCGCGCGGCCTGTGGGGGAAGGCGGGGACGGCCCGGCACACCACGCTCGACGCGTGGCTCGGCGAGGGCCCGGCCGTGGAACCGTCGCTCGACGAGCTGGTCCTGCGGTACCTGGGGGCGTTCGGGCCGGCGAGCGTGCAGGACGTCCAGCACTGGTCGGGCCTCCAGGGGCTCCGCGAGGTCGTGGAGCGGCTCGAGCCGAAGCTCGTCCGGTTCCGGGACGAGCGGGGGCGGGTCCTCTACGACCTGCCGGAGGCCCCGCGGCCGGGGCCGGACGAGCCCGCGCCCGTCCGGTTCGTCCCGGAGTTCGACAACCTGACCCTCGCGCACGCCGACCGGGCCCGGATCGTCTCCGAGGAGGATCGCAAGCGGATCTTCACGGTGAACGGGATCATCCGGGCGACGTTCCTCGTGGACGGGTTCGTGCACGGCATGTGGAAGGCGGAGAAGCGGCGGGGGGAGGCAACGCTGCGGATCGACCCGTTCGCCCCGGTTCCGGGGCCGGAGCGGGCGGCGCTGGAGGAGGAGGGTCTGCGGCTGCTCGCGGCGGTCCATCCGGACGCGAAGGCGCGCGCGGTCGAGTTCGTCGACTGATCCGTGAACCGGGGTCGGGCGCCGTCGGTCAGCCGTCGCCGCGGGCGCAGGGCGCCTCGTGCCGCGGGTCGAGCGAACCGAGCAGCGCGCGCAGCGACTCGCGGAACCGGAGCATCTCGTCGCGGGTCAGCGGGTCGAACAGGTGCCGCCGGACCTCGGCGACGTGGCCGGGCGCGGCCTCGGCGAGCACGTCGAAGCCCGCGTCGGTCAGTTCGGCGATCGTGGTGCGGCGGTCGGTGGGGTGCTTGGTGCGGCGCACCCAGCCGGCCGCCTCGAGCCGGTTGACGGCGTGCGAGAGGCGGCTCGGGGACGAGTGGACGATCTCGGCGAGCTCGGACATCGTGCGCGCGCGCCCGGGGGACTCCGAGAGCATCGCGAGGATCATGTAGTAGGCGTGCGGCATCCCCGAGTCGCGCTGGAGCTGGCGGTCCAGGGCCTCGTTGAGCAGCCGCGACGTCCACAGGAACGCGCGCCAGGTCTCCTGCTCGTCGTCGTCGAGCCACCGGGGGTCTGCCATGCCCCCAGTCTAGGCGAGTTGTTGAATCCTCAAGACTTGAGAGTTCAATCTTTTTCGTTTAGATTTGAACTACCGTCGCACTGGAGGACATCATGACCCGGATGCCCGTTCTGTACCTCAGCCACGGCGCTCCGCCGCTCGCCGACGACCCCGTCTGGACGGACGAACTCGCCCGCTGGTCCGCCGGGCTGCCGAAGCCGCGGGCCGTCCTGATGGTGTCGGCGCACTGGGAGGAGGCGCCCGCGACGCTGAGCGCGACGCGCCCCGTCCCGCTCGTGTACGACTTCTGGGGATTCCCCGAGCGGTACTACCGCGTCCGCTACGACGCGCCCCCGGCCCCCGAACTCGCCGCGAACGTCCGCGCCCTCCTGCCCGGAACGCGCCAGGACGACGGGCGCGGCCTCGACCACGGCGCGTACGTCCCGCTCGTGGAGATGTACCCGGACGCGGACGTCCCGGTGGTGCAGATGTCGCTGCCGACGCTCGACCCCGCGCGGCTGTTCGACGTCGGCCGCACGCTCGCGCCGCTGCGCGACCAGGGCGTCCTGATCGTCGGCAGCGGCTTCACCACGCACAACCTGCGGGAGATCGCCCGGCCGCCGACGCCGCGCCGCCCGCCTGGTCGGCCGAGTTCGACGCCTGGACGGACGCGGCCGTCGCGAGCGGCGACGTGGACGCGCTGCTGGACTTCCGCACCAAGGCCCCGGCGGCGCGCGTGGCGCACCCGCGCACCGAGCACTTCGCGCCGCTGTTCGTGGCGCTCGGCGCGGACGCGGACGGCGCCGGCGCGGCGCGCCGGTCGGTCATCGACGGCTACTGGTTCGGCCTCGCGAAGCGCTCGTTCCAGTTCGGCTGAGACCGCGCCGCCGCGCCGTCGTGCCGTGAATTGTCACGTTCCGTCCGGAATGAACGGGAACGGGGGGATCAGCTGCCGCCCATCTCCGCGAACCCGGTCCGCCAGGACGCCACCCGCGGCTTCCAGCCGAGCTTGCGCGCCTTCGCGTTGGACACCGGACGGCCGGTCGCGGCGGCGTGCCGCGCACCGCGCGGCGTCGGGGCGCCGAGCGCGGCGGCGTAGACCGGCAGCCAGTCGTTGAACGTCGCGGGCTCGTCGTCGACGATGTTGACCGCCCCGGCGGGCCAGTCGAGCGCGGCGAGCGCCGCCGCGGCGGCGTCGTCGGCGTGCACGAACGACGTCCACGCCGGGTTCGGCCGCATGTTCCCGGCCTTCACCCGCGCGGCGATCGCGCCGTCCGGCGCGTACCAGGTGCCGGGCCCGTACAGCGCCCCGTACCGCAGCACGACGCCGTGCGGCATCTCGCCGACGGCCTTCTCCAGCGCGGCGATGCCGGAGTAGGGCGGCAGCTTCGCGTTCAGCTCGTCGCTCTCGACGGCGGGCTCGTCGCCCGGCACGTACAGCCAGGCGATGCTCTGCGCGATCATCGTCCGCACGCCCGCGTCGAGCGCGGCGTCCACCAGGTTGCGGGTGCCCTCGATCCGCAGGTGCGAGTTCGCCTCGAAGTTCTCGGCGGACAGGTCCGTGAGCTGGTGCATCACCACGTCCGGACGCGTCGACGCCACCGCGTCGCGCACCGAGCCGGCGTCCAGCGCGTCCATCACGACCGGCGCGGCGCCCAGGCCGGCGATCGACCCGGTGCGCTCCGAGTGGCGCGTCGTCCCTGCGACCTCGTGGCCCGCCTGGACGAGCAGCGGGATCAGCCGGCGGCCGATGACTCCGGTCGCTCCGGCGAGGAGAATCTTCAAGGGGGTAACCTCCACGGCTTCACGCCATCGCGGGTCGTCTCACGGCAGGATAGGCAGACTCTCTTCCCAGGTCACGCCCACCTCCGGCGGTGGACGCGCCGGCCTCGCCCGAACGCGGGGCCGGATGCGGGGATGGACGGGCGGTTCCGCCCCCGTTGCCCGTCCGCCACCGAGGGTACCGCCGCCGGGCGCTCCGGCGCGTTTCGCGCACCGGGCGGGGGAGAATTCATCTGTTCCGGCGGGATTCTCAGAGCGGAGGGCGCGGCGAGCATGGAGATCACTCTGGTCCTGGGCGACATCACCGAGGAGCGCGTCGACGCGGTGGTGAACGCGGCGAACTCGTCCCTGCTCGGCGGGGGCGGCGTCGACGGGGCGATCCACCGCCGGGGCGGCCCGGAGATCCTGGACGAGTGCCGCAAGCTGCGCGCCTCCCACTACGGCGGCGGGCTCCCCACCGGGCAGGCCGTCGCGACCACCGCGGGGCGGCTGCCCGCCCGCTGGGTGATCCACACGGTCGGGCCCGTGTACTCCGCCACCGAGGACCGCAGCGGCCGGCTCGCCTCCTGCTACCGCGAGTCGCTGCGGGTCGCCGACGAGCTGGGGGCCGCGTCCGTCGCGTTCCCCGCGGTGTCGGCGGGCGTCTACGGCTGGCCGATGGACGACGCCGCGCGCATCGCGGTCGGCACCGTGCGGACCACGCCCACGCAGGTCACCGACGCCCGGTTCGTCCTGTTCACCCCGGACGCGTACACGGCGTTCGCCCGCGCGCTCGCCGCGTCCTAGCCCTTCGCGTCGCCGGAGCCCCGCGCATCCGCGGTCTTCGCGGGCGGCACGATGAGGACGGGCCGGTGCACGTGGTGCAGGACGCGCGTCGAGGTGCTGCCGAGCAGGACCGACCGGGCCCCCGACAGCCCCCGCGACCCGGTGACGACGAGGGACGCGTCCAGCTCCTCGGCGACGTCCACGATCGCCGCCCAGGTCGGGCCGCCGCTGCGCTCGGCGCGCGGCGTCACGTCGGTGAGGCCCGCGGCGGCGGCGAACTCGGCGCCCTTGAGCGCGAGCAGCTCGGCCTGCTTCTCCTCCTCGAACCGGTCGCGGCCGCCGCCGGTCTGCATGACGATCGGCGCGGCGGCGGCGATCGGCGCCCAGGAGATCTGCGCGAGCAGCGGCTCCCAGACCGAGAGGATCACGGTCGGTTCGGGCCGGAGGTGCCGCGCGGCGTACTCGACGGCGGCGCGGGAGTCGTCGGAACCGTCGAAGGCGATGAGAACGGTCATGTCCTCCACGTATCCGCGGGAGACGGTTCCGAACGCCCGCGGCGGCGGAAGTGGTGAGACTCTCAGCCGCGCCGTTCATGCGCGGGCTCAGACGCCCCCGTCCGGCTTCGGGTCCGCGCCGGGCTCGCCCGCGAACGCCTGCGCGATGCCGAGCCAGCGGTCCGCGTCCGGCCCGTCCGCCGTCACGGCGAGGTCGTCGCGGTGCCGCCGCCGGGTCACCAGCAGGCAGAAGTCCAGCGCCGGGCCCGCGACGGACTGCCGCGCCCCCTCCGGTCCCCACGTCCACACCTCGCCGGACGGTCCGGTCAGCTCTACCCGGAACTCCTCGGCGGGCGGGGTCAGGCCGCGGTTGCCGAACGCGAAGTCGCGCGCCCGGACGCCGATGTGCGCGACGTGCCGGAGCCGGTGCGTCGGCTCCCGGCGGACGCCGAGCGCCGCCGCGACGTCCTCGCCGTGCGCCCACGTCTCCATCAGCCGGGCCGTCGCCATGGACGCCGCGCTCATCGGCGGCCCGAACCACGGCAGCTTCGTGCCCGGCGGGACCGCGGCGAGCGCCGCGCGCATCCGGCGGCGGCCGTCCCGCCAGCGGGCGAGCAGCGCCGCCGGGTCCTCGGCGGCGCCCGCGGCGGCGCCCTCCTCGACGAACGCGGGCCCGTCGGCCGCCGCCCGCTCCAGCAGCGCGGGGAACGCGCCCGGGTCGGCCGCGGCGACGATCGCCTGGTCGTCCGTCCACGCCAGGTGCGCGATCTGGTGGGCGATCGTCCAGCCCGCGGCGGGCGTCGGGTCGGCCCACCGCCCGGCGGGCAGGGGCGCGACGAGCGCGTCCAGGGAGTCGTTCTCGGCGGTCAGGTCGGCGAGCAGCGCGTTCACATCCGGCATCCCGCCACTATCGCCCGGTCTCGCCCGGCCCGTCGAGGGACGTCTCCACCAGCTTCCGCGCCGTCGCGTAGTCGGCCTTGCCGTTCGGCAGCCGTAGCGTCCGCCCGGTGCGCACGAACGCCTTCGGGATCTTGTAGCGGGCGAGGTGCGCGGCGCAGCCGTCCCGCAGCGCCGCGTCGTCCGGGGCGTCCGCCGGGCCGAGCACCGCGACGATCTCGCTGCCCCACCGCTCGCTCGGCCGGCCCAGCACCAGCGCGTCCGTGACGCCCGGCAAACCCCGCAGCACCGTCTCGACCTCCTCCGCGAACACCTTCTCGCCGCCGGTGTTGATCGTGGTGGCGTCGCGGCCGTGCACCTCGACCGTCCCGTCCGCCAGCAGCCGCGCCCGGTCGCCCGGGACGACGAGCCGGTCGCCGTCCACGGTCAGGAACGTCGCGGCGGTCTTCTCGGGGGCGTTCAGGTAGCCGAGCGGGATCGAGCCGCCGCCCTTGGCGAGCCAGCCCAGCTCGTCCTCGCCGGGCGCGAGGCGGCGCGTCCGGTCGGCGCTGAGCACGGCCGCGCCGGCCTGCAGCGCGAACCGGGAGTCGGCGCCCTGCCGGGTCACCGAGAAGCCGCTCTCGGACGAGCCGAGGACGTCCACCAGCCGCGCCCCCGGGACCAGCTCCAGCAGCCGCCGCTTGACGCCCGGGCTGATCCCGGCCGCCGAGTTCAGCAGCGTCCGCAGCGACGACAGGTCGCGCGGGCGGCGCTCCAGCGCCTCGACGATCGGCCGCGCGAACGCGTCCCCGACGATCGGCATCCGGGTGGCGCGCTCCCGCTCGACGACGTCCATCAGGTCGTCGGCGTCCAGCCCGTCCACCCGGTGCGGGAAGACCACGCACGCGCCGCCGCACCAGCCGCCGAGCGCCGACCAGGTCCCGCCGCCGTGCATCATCGGCGGCGCGACCAGCACCCGGTGCTCGCCCCGGACGGCCCGCGCCACCGCCTCGCCGACGTCGGTGAGCGGCGACCCGTCCCGGCGGCGCACCTGGAACGGGCCGTGCATCAGGTCGCCGATCCGCCACAGCACGCCCTTCGGCATGCCCGTCGTGCCGCCCGTGTAGAGGATCTGCAGGTCGTCCGCCGACGGACGGACGCCGGCGGGCGGCTCGGCGGACGCGGCGGCGAGCGCGTCCTCGTAGTCGAGCGCGCCCGGCGCGAGCGGCGTGCCCGAGTCGTCCGCGACCTGGAGCAGCAGCGGCGCCGCGTCCAGCCGCTTCACCACCCGCTCGACCTGCCCCGCGAACCGCGCGTGGTACAGGATCGCGCGGGGGCGCGCGTCGCCGAACAGCTGCGCCAGCTCGTCGTCCACGTACCGGTAGTTGACGTTGAACGGCGCGACGCGGGCCTTGTGCGCGCCGACCAGGCCCTCCAGGTACTCGGGGCCGTTGTGCAGGTACAGCGCGAGATGGTCGTGCGGCGACTCCCACGGCTCGTGCGTCCCGTCCCGGCGGCCGAGGCCGTGCGCGCGCAGGACGTTCGCGAGCCGCCGCGTCCGGTCGGTGACCTCGCGCCAGGTCATCCGGCGGTCGCGCCAGACGAGGCACTCGCGGTCGGGGATCGCGGCCGCGACGGCCTCGTGCAGGGTCGCCAGATCGAGCTGCGGCGCGTCAAGCCGCGCGTCCGCGGACTGGGGCATCGGCGGTCCTCCGGGGGATGGTCGTGGGCACCCGGGATCACCGTAACCCAATGCTTACCGAATCTCATTCGGCAGGGTGGTCGCGAGACGATGTCCCGATGGCCCGACCGCAGAAGCCGCAGGGGGAGGTGACCCGCGGCACCACCGCGCCCAACCGGCTCCGCCGCATCGACCGGTGGATCGCCGCCACCCAGCGGCCCGCCCTCCGCCAGTACGACGGCACGGCCGTCCGGCCGCTCGCCGTCGACCTCGGCTACGGCGCGTCGCCCGTCACCACGTTCGAGCTCTACACCCGGCTCCGCGCCGTCGCGCCCCGCCTGGACGTCGTCGGCATCGAGATCGAACCCGACCGGGTCGCCGCCGGGCTCGACTTCCTCGCCGCCACCGGCCCCCACGAGGGCCTGACGTTCCGGCGCGGCGGCTTCGAACTCCCGGTGCCCCGCCCGCCCGTCCTCGTCCGCGCCGCCAACGTCCTGCGCCAGTACGACGAGCCCGCCGCGTGGCGCGCCTGGGACGACCTGCGCGACCGGCTCGCGCCCCGCGGCGTCCTCGTCGAGGGCACCTGCTCGGAGACCGGGCGCCGCGCCGTCTGGGTCGCCCTCGACCGCGACGGGCCCCGCACCATCACGTTCGCCGCGCACCTGCCGACCCTCGACCGCCCGTCGTCGCTCGCCGAACGGCTCCCGAAGACGCTCATCCACCGGAACGTCCCCGGCGAGCCCGTCCACGCGCTGCTCGCCGCGTTCGACCGGGCCTGGGCGACCGCCGCGCCGCACTCGGCGTTCGGGCCCCGCGCCCGCTGGATCGAGGCGGTGCGGCTGCTCGCGGGCACGCACCCCGTGCTGACCGCACCGCCCTACGGGGGCCGCCGCCGCTGGCGCCTCGGCGAGGTCACCCTCCCCTGGACGGCCGTCGCGCCCCGCTAGCCTCGCGGTGCGGCTACTTCTCGCGGTGCAGCTTGTACGGCGCGGCCTGGACGCGCGGCTGCACGTCGATCCGGTCGATGTTCACGTGCGGGGGCCGCGTCACCGCCCAGGCGACGCAGTCGGCGACGTCCTCGGCCACCAGCGGCTCCGGCACGCCCTCGTACGGCTTCTCGGCCTTCTCCGCGTCGCCCTTGAACCGGACCAGCGAGAACTCCTCGGTCTTCACCAGGCCCGGCGCGACCTCCGTGACCCGCACGGGCTCCGCGACCAGCTCCAGCCGCATGACCTCGTTCACCGCGTACGCGCCGAACTTCGCCGCGTTGTAGCCCGCGCCGCCCTCGTACGCGACGTGCCCCGCCAGCGACGTGATGTTCACGACGTGCCCCTCGCCGCTCTCGATCAGCTTCGGGAGCAGCGCCTTGGTGACCCGGACGAGCCCCAGCACGTTCGTCTCGTACATCGTGCGCCAGTCGTCGACGTCCGCGTCGGCCACGCTGTCGAGCCCGACCGCGCCGCCCGCGTTGTTCACGAGCACGTGGCAGCCGCCGACCGCCGCGGCGAGCGCGTCCACCGACTCCTGCGACGTGACATCGAGCGTGATCGGGACGATCTTGGCCGCGCCCGGCACGGTCGCGGCGATGTCCTTCGCCAGCTCGTCGAGCCGGTCGCGGCGCCGCGCCGCCAGGACGACGTTGAACCCCTCCGCCGCCAGCCGCCTGGCCGTGGCGGCCCCGATGCCGCTGCTCGCTCCGGTCACTACCGCCGTTTTCCGCATGCGTCCAGCCTCTCAGGCGGCCGGGAGCGGACGCCGGTGAGGTCGATCACTGTCGGAGAATGTCGCAATTGGAGACCATCTTCGGGGAACACCGGGCGCGGTGGATAGGTTGCACTACCGGAGGTGGTGTCCGGTGCCGCGTCGTATCAGCCGGGTTGCGACGGTAAGTCTTCATACGTCCCCTCTGGACCAACCGGGGACCGGTGACGCCGGCGGTATGAACGTCTACATCGTCGAGACCGCCAAGCGGCTCGCCGAACGCGGCGTCGAGGTCGACATCTTCACCCGCGCCACGTCCCGGGCCCTGCCGCCCGTCGCCGAACTCGCGCCCGGCGTCCTCGTCCGGCACGTCGTCGCCGGCCCCTTCGAGGAGCTCGACAAGACCGACCTCGCCCGGCACCTGTGCGGCTTCACCTCCGGCGTCCTGCGCGTCGAGGCCGCCCACGACCCCGGCCACTACGACCTCCTGCACACCCACTACTGGCTGTCCGGCCAGGCCGGGGACGCCGCCAAGCGCCGCTGGGGCGTCCCGCTCGTGCACTCCATGCACACGATGGCCAAGGTCAAGAACGCCGCCCTCGCCGACGGCGACAAGCCCGAACCGGACGCGCGCGTCCTCGGCGAGGAACAGGTCGTCGCGTCCGCCGACCAGCTCGTCGCCAACACCGGCAAGGAGGCGCGCGAGCTCATCGACCTCTACGGCGCCGACCCCGCGCGCGTCGCGACCGTCCGTCCCGGCGCCGACCTCGACCTGTTCCGCCCCGAGCCGCTCCCGCCCGGCCCGGCCGGCTCGCCCGCCCGGCGCGGCGGCCCCGCCCGCCGCCGCCTCGGCCTGCCCCGCGACGCCTACGTCCTGCTGTTCGTCGGCCGCATCCAGCCGCTCAAGGCCCCCGACGTCCTGCTGCGCGCCGCCGCCCGGATGCTCGCCGACGACCCGTCGCTGCGGTCCCGGCTCGTCGTCGCCGTCGTCGGCGGCCCCTCCGGATCCGCCCGCTGCCGTCCCGAGGGCCTGCAGTCGCTCGCCGCCGAACTCGGCATCTCCGACGTCGTCCGGTTCGAGCCCCCGGCCCCCCAGGCGGAGCTGGCCGACTGGTACCGCGCGGCCGACGTCACGGTCGTCCCCTCGCACTCCGAGTCGTTCGGCCTCGTCGCCGTCGAGTCCCAGGCGTGCGGCACGCCCGTCGTCGCGTCCCGCGTCGGCGGCCTGTGCACCGCCGTCGCCGACGGCGAGTCCGGCGTGCTGATCTCCGGACACGACCCCGCCGACTACGCGGCCGTCCTCCGCCGCCTCGAGGACCCCGCCGCGCACGCCCGCCTCGCCCGCGGCGCCGTCCGACACGCCCGCGCCTTCGGCTGGGACGCCACCGTCGACGCCCTCCTGGACGTGTATACCGGTGCCATGTCCCGTCCGCCCGCACTCGTCCCTCAGGTGACCGCTTGACTTCTTCCCCCGCCTAAAGGCGGGGGATTCCAGCGGTCGCCCGCTGGGTTTCCTGCTTCACCGACGACTGCCCCGTCCGGGAGGACTCCCGTTGAGGTCTCACACCGTCTCCACAGGCAGTCGCCGCCGGCCCGGCGGCCAGAATGTTGCGTGCCGCGTTCACGTCGCGGTCGTGCACCGCGCCGCAGTCGCACGTCCACTCGCGGACGTTCAGCGGCATCTTCGCCGCGACCGTGCCGCAGGCACCGCACAGCTTGGAGCTGGGGAACCAGCGGTCGATCACGACGAGTTCGCGCCCGTACCAGGCGCACTTGTACTCCAGCATCGTGCGGAGATCCGTCCACGCCGCGTCCGAGATGGCGCGCGCGAGGCGGCCGTTGCTCCGCGCCCTCAGGGAGGGCACGGGACCAGCGGATGTCCAGGGGCTCGGCCATCTTCGCGAGCGTGAGTGCTCCGTCGCGCCACTTGCACGCCGGTCCGCCCTGGCGGCGAACCGGCTTTTCCTGCCCTGCTCCGCAGGAGCTTCGATTCCTCCCCGGCCTGAAGGCCGGGGTATCCACGAAGGAAGGCCCTGATGAACCCCGTCGAGACCATCCGGCAGACCCTGCGCGACGCCGAGCTCGAGTTCGACGAGCCGCGCGCGGACGCCTTCTTCGTCAAGCTGCCCGGCAAGCGCAAGCTCGCCACCATGACCTGGCTCATCGTCGGGGACCACAGCCTGCACGTCGAGGCGTTCTTCTGCCGCCGCCCCGACGAGAACCACGCCGAGTTCTACCGGTTCCTCCTCGAGAAGAACGGCCGCATGTACGGCGTCGGCTTCGCGCTCGACGACGTCGGCGACGTCCACCTCGTCGGGCGGCTGCCGCTCGCGTCGATCACCCCCGACGAGATCGACCGGCTCCTCGGCTGCGTCCTCACCTACTCGGACGAGAACTTCGACAAGGCCCTCGAACGCGGGTTCAAGACGTCCATCCAGCGCGAATGGGACTGGCGCGTCAAGCGCGGCGAGAGCCTCGCCAACCTCCAGGCGTTCGCGTCGTTCGCGGACCCGGCGAATCGTGACTGACCCGGCGGCTCGATAAGCTCTGCACCATGGCGACCCTGGTATTGCTCCGGCACGGTGAAAGCGTCTGGAACGCCGAAGGCCTGTTCACCGGCTGGGTGGACGTGGACCTGTCGGCGAAGGGCGAGAGCGAGGCCACCCGCGGCGGCGACCTCCTCCTCGACGCGGACATCACCCCCGACGTCGTGCACACGTCGCTGCTCAAGCGCGCCATCCGCACCGCCAACATCGCGCTCGACGTGGCCGACCTGCTGTGGATCCCCGTCCGCCGCTCCTGGCGGCTCAACGAGCGCCACTACGGCGCCCTGCAGGGAAAGAACAAGGCCCAGACGCGGGAGCAGTACGGCGAAGAGAAGTTCATGACCTGGCGCCGCTCCTACGACACCCCGCCACCGCCGATCAAGGACGACGACCCGCTGTCGCAGGTCAACGACCTCCGCTACGCCGAACTGCCGTCCGAGCTGATCCCGCGCAGCGAGTGCCTCGCCGACGTCATCGACCGCATGCTGCCGTACTGGTACGACGCGATCGTCCCCGACCTCGCCGCCGGGAAGACCGTCCTGGTCGCCGCGCACGGCAACTCCCTGCGCGCCCTCGTCAAGCACCTCGACGACGTCTCCGACGAGGACATCGTCGGCCTCAACATCCCGACCGGGATCCCGCTCGTCTACGAGCTCGACGACGACTTCGCCCCGCTCAAGCGCGGCGGCGAGTACCTCGACCCGGCCGCCGCGAAGGCCGCCATCGAGGCCGTCAAGAACCAGGGCGCCGCGAAGCCCGCCGCCGGCAAGGACGCCCCGAAGGCCCCGGCCCCCGCGAAGGCGAAGGACGCGAAGCCGTCCGGCAAGGACGCCAAGGACAAGCCCCGCCGCGGCCGCCGCAAGTAAGGCCCCGGACTCGCACGACCCCGCGAACCGCCCGCGCCGAACGGCGCGGGCGTTTCCTTTCGCCCCCGGACCGGACGTGGCCGCCTTCGCGATCGCTCAGCCCGCGCCGTCCGCTGTTCCGGTCTTGTCGGGGACGAAGACCAGGCTGAGCAGGTGGCGGGTCCGGCCGTTGCCGGGCGCGGTGCGCGTGCGGCGGGCGACGGCCCGCCTCGATCTCCTCGACCAGCGCGGCGAACTCCTCGTCGGTCACCCACACCGCGCCCTGCCGGTGGTCGTCCTTGGTCATGGACTCGCGGGCGGCGGCGTCGACGAGCGCCGCGTCCTGCCGCACCCGCCCGCCCTCGCCGCCGCCGATGCGGCCGGGGCGGGCGGCCGCGTGCTCACTCCTTGAGCTGGAGCAGGTCCGTCTGGACGAGCGCGGCCCGGACGAGCAGCGCGACGATCAGGTTGTGGTTGAGCGCGTTGCCGATCGGCGGCGGGATCTCCTCCTCGCGGAGCCCCGGGATGTCCTTGCTGAGCCGGAACCGCACCCGCTCGACGACGCGCTGGGCCCGCTTGACGTTCCACCCCGCGCCCGGACGGGCGAGGTTCAGCTCCTCGTTGACCTGCGCCCACGTGAGCGGCGCCGGGTTCGGTTCCTGCGCGAGGTAGCGGCGGGCCAGGCACGCGAGGACGAGCCGCTCGTCGTCGTCCTGCAGGAGCGAGCCGTCCGGGTCGGCGGTGCCGAGCTCGTGCTGGTCCGGGGCCTCGAAGCGGGGGCGCGCGGCGATGCGCGTCTCCAGCAGGTGCTCCTGCTCCGGGCCGATGACGAACAGCGGCGTGTACGCCGTCGGGAGTTCGGCCTCGTGCCCGCCGAGCACCAGCCGGTCGGGGAAGCGGATGGCGCGCTTGCCGGTGTTGTAGAGCATCCAGCGCGTGCCGTCGTGGCGGATCAGCCCGTGCCGACGGCTGACGTGCTGGTCGTTCGCGCCGACGCAGACGTGCACCTCCGGCTCGCACCGCCCGAAGACCACCGTGAAACCGGCGTCCGGCGCGACGCGCATCCCGCCGTTCGGGCCGCGGACGAACAGGGTGCCCGGGGCCGCCGGCGGGATCCCGTACGCGAGGCCGGGGCCGTCCGCGGGCAAGAAGTCGACCTTGGGCGTGAACGCCGCCAGCGTCATGGTGCCGTCCTCCCGTTCATCAGATGCTGCCTTCGGCGTGGCCCGTGCCCTGCCCGGCCGTGGCCCCCTGCGTGACGAGCCGCCCGTTCGCGTCGACCTTGTAGCGGATCACTCCGCCCCCGCCGTTCGTCACGTCCAGCTCCCACACCGTCCTCGGGACCGACGCCGGGATCGGCACCGCCACCTCCCATGGCAGTTCGACGTTCTCCACCGTCCTGGAGTTGCCGTTCACCGAGTACGTCAGCGACTCGACCTCGCCGTCGCCGCTGACCAGGAACCGGATCTCGCCGACCGGGGTCGGGGACGCGCTCGTCGCCGGGACGGCCGTGGACGGCGGGGCGGGCGCGGCGGCCGCCTCCGTCCCGGAGTCGCGCCCCTGGAACCAGACGGCCGCGGAGACCACCGCGGCCACGGCCAGCACGGCGGCGACCGCGACACCGGCCCGCGCCGGACGGCCGCGCCCGCCGCCCGGCACCGGCGGGTTCTCCGCCGCCGCCCGGCGCCGCTCGATCTCGGCCGCGATCCCGGGCGGCCAGGCCGCCGCACCGGACGCCGTGCCCGGCGACGTCCCGTCCGCGAGCCGCTCGGCGACCCGCGCGGCGGTCGGGCGGCGGGACGGCTCCCGCTCCATGCAGTCGGCGATCAGCGCCCGCAGCCCCTCGTCGGGGACCCGGTCGAGCCGCGGCCGCTCCGACCGGAGCCGCAGCAGCTGCTCGTGCCACGTGCCCGCGCCGAACGGCTCCCGGCCGGTCGCCGCGAACATCAGCGTCGCGCCGAACGTGAACACGTCGCTCGGCGGGCCGATCGGCTCCCCGGCGGCCTGCTCGGGCGACATGAACCCGGGCGCGCCGAGCGGCGTCCCCGAGTCCGTGATCGTCGCGGCGTCCAGCGCCCGGGCGATGCCGAAGTCGATCACGCGCGGGCCGTCCGCCGCCAGCAGCACGTTCGCGGGCGTGAGGTCGCGGTGGACGATCCCGGCGCCGTGGATCTCGACCAGCGCCTCCGCGACCCCCGCCGCCAGCCGCCGGACGACCTCGGGCGGCAGCGCCCCGCCCGCCCGGACGGCGTCCCGCAGCGGCACCGAGGGCAGGAACTCCGTCGCCAGCCAGGGCGGACGGGCGTCCGGATCGGCGTCGACGACCGGCGCGGTGAACCCGCCCGCGACCGTCCCGGACAGCTCGACCTCGCGCCGGAACCGCTCCCGGAACCGCGCGTCGGCGGCGAACTCCGGATGCATGATCTTGATCGCGACCGTCCGTCCGGCGGCGGAACGGCCCAGGTAGACGGTCCCCATGCCGCCCGAGCCGAGCCGCGCGACGAGCCGGTAGGCGCGTCCCGAGGTCTCGACCGAGCGCGGGTCGCCGGGCTCAAGAGCCTGCACGTGATCCTCCGCGTGAGTCCGGCGGGGCGAGCGCCCGGACGCGCCGGTCCGAGGTCGCGACGCACACGACTCCGGCGACGCCCACCGGGACGCCGAACCGCGCGGCCCGCTCCGGGGCCGCCTCCGCCCTGTGGGTCCAGCGGATGCGGCCGTCGGCCGCGTCCAATGCGTACAGTGTGCCGTCGCTGCACGCTGCGTACAAGATCCCGCCGTCGAGCGCCAGCGCCGTCGCCTGCGACCGCGGGTCGTTCGCCGCCCGCGCGACCCGCCGCGACCAGGCGCGCCGCCCGGTGGCCGCGTCGAGGGCGACGACCTCGCCGTCCTCGCCCTCCACGAACACCTTCCCGCCACCGGCCGCGCTCGAGAAGGCGGTCATCGCCTGCCGCTTCCAGGCGAGGCCCCCGTCGGCGGCCCGCAGCGCGTGCAGCGTCCCGAGCCGGTCGGAGGCGAAGACCCGCTCCCGGTCGAAGCGCAGGTAGGCGCCGTGGTCCATCGGGTGCCGCCACCGGATCCGCCCGGACGCCGGGTCCAGCGCGACCAGTTCGGTGTTCGACCCGACCACGACGAGCCCCGCCCCGGCGGAGACGCCGTCCGGATTCGGCGGGGCGATCAGGTCGGACGTCCAGCCCCGGCGCCCGTCCTTCCGGTTCAGGGCGCCGATCCGCTCCCGCCGGTCCGCCCTCCTCGGGGAGACGCCGAAGCAGACGACGTCCGGGGCCGCCGCCAGATGCGTCGCGCTCTCGTGGAAGTCGAAGTCGGACCCGAAGCCGTACGTCCAGCGGGTGTCGCCGGACGCGGCCCGGACCGCCCGGAGCCGCCTGCCGTCGTCCTCCACCAGGAGCACGTCCGCACCCGCCGCCGTGACCCCGGCGGCCTCCCGCTCCCACCGGACGCCGCCGGTGCGCGGATCCAGCGCCCGGACCTCCTTCCCGACCTGCACGAGCAGCACGCCGCCCGCGCCGTGCAGTGCGATCTCGTCGTCGCCCTCGTACGACTGCTCCCACAGCCGGACGCCCTCCGGCGGCGGATCCGCCGCGTCCGGTCCGCCCGCGCCGGACGCCGCGCCGCCGTCGGCCGCGTCGTCCGGCAGCGGCAGGGTCGCCGCCGCGGCGAGCGCCAGCACCCCCGCGCCGAGCCCCGCGACGACCGTCCGCCGGCCCGGACGCCACGGCCCCGGCGCCGCGGGCTCCGCGCCGGCCGCCGGGACGACCTCGGCGGCGCGGCGCTCCACCTCCGCCGCCACCGGCGCGGGCAGCCACCCGACGCCCTGCAGCGACGGCTCGTCCGGGCCCGGCCGTCCGAGCGCGTCCAGCAGTTCCGCCGCGGACGGACGCGCCGACGGCTCGGCCCGCAGGCACGCGGCGAGCAGGTCGCGCAGCCCCGGGTCGGCGACCGCGCCCAGATCCGCCTCGCCGGTCAGCACCCGCAGGTGCCGGGCCCGCGCCGTCCCCGTCCCGAACGGCTCGACGCGCGTCGCCGCGTACGCGAGCGTCGCGCCCAGCGCGAACACGTCGCCGGGCGGCCCGACCCGCTCCCCCCGCACCTGCTCGGGGCCCATGTACCCGGCCGTCCCGATCGGCGCGCCGGCACGGGTGATCGCGGTGGCGCCGTCCGGCCGCGCGATCCCGAAATCGATCACCCGGGGGCCGCCCGAGGTCAGCAGCACGTTGCCCGGCTTCAGGTCGCGGTGGACGAGACCGCCGCGGTGGATCGCGTCGAGGGCCTCGGCGAGCCCGACGGCCAGCGCCCGCAGCGCGTCCGGCGGCAGCGGCCCGAACCCCGCGACCGCCTCCCGCAGCGACGGGCCCGGCAGGTAGGCGGTCGCGAGCCAGGGCGTGGCGGCGTCCGGGTCGGCGTCCAGCACCGGCGCGGTGAAGGCCCCCGCGACCGCGCGGGCCGCGTCGACCTCGCGCCGGAACCGGGCCCGGTACCGGTCCTCGCCGACGAACCGGCGGTGCACGACCTTGACCGCCACCGGGCGCCCGCTGCGCGACCGTCCGAGGTAGACGACGCCCATGCCGCCCGCGCCGAGCCGCGCCACGACCCGGTACGGGCCGATCCGGCGCGGATCGTCCGGCTGCAGCGGCTCCACCGGGGCCGACCCTCCGTGAGACGTCGATGACGGCCCCGAAAGGCTAACGGCCCCCGGGACCGCCCGCGCGGGCTTTCCCGGAGGCCGTCACCGGGCCAGGTATGGGTGCGGGGGTCAGGAGACCTCGTTGATCTCCTCGGGGCGCTGGCCCGTGACCAGGTACACGACGTTCTCGGCGACGTGGACGGCGTGGTCGGCGAAGCGCTCGAAGTACCGGCCCGCGAGGGTGATGTCGACGGCCGGTTCGACGCCGTGCTTCCACTTCGGGGAGAGCAGCTTGTCGAACAGGCGCCGGTGCAGGCGGTCCATCTGGTCGTCGTCGGCGTCGAGTTCGAGGCCCATCTCGACGTCCTGGGAGGCGATCACGCTGCCCGCCTTGGCGATCATGCGTTCGGCGATCTGCCCCATCTCCAGGACGGTCGCCTGCAGCTCCGGCGGGACGGCCGGTTCCGGGTGGCGGCGGCGGGCGGTCTTGGCGATGTGGACGGCCAGGTCGCCCATCCGCTCGAGATCGCCGCTCATCCGCAGCGTGGTGATGAGGGTGCGCAGGTCGCCGGCGACCGGCTGCTGCCGGGCCATCAGGTCGAACACCGTCTGCTCGATCTCGGCGTCGATCTTGTTGACCTGGTCGTCGGCGCTGATGACCTCCTCCGACAGCCGCAGATCGGCGTCCAGGAGAGCGGTCACCGCGCGGGCCATCGCGGAGCGGACGAGCCGGGTCATCTCGACCAGCTTGTCGCTGAGGGCGTCGAGCTCCTCGTGGTAGGCGTCGCGCAATTCGGATCCTCAGGGAGAAATCGTCGGAGGGGCTGGGGGAGTGGGCGCACTCACCCACGCCATAGCATGCCGGACCAGCGTGAATGCATCCGTATAAGAAGGTGAACTTTCGGGGAACGACACCCCGTTGACCTGCACGTTGGGACTACTTGGGTTCGATGCCCGCTTACCATCCGTGGTGTGGAGGTCGAGATTGTCGCGAGCCTGGTCGGGCTTGCCGGGCTCGCGATCGGGCTCGCGACGGGATTGGCGGTGCGCGTGAGCGAGCGAGCCCAGCGGACGGCGACCCCGGTGACGCCCATGAGCGGCCTGCCCCCGGGCATCGCGTCCGTGCTGAGCGTGCTGCGGTCGTCGGCCGTCGTCGTGGACGCCGAGGACCGGGTGCTGCGGGCCAGTTCGGCGGCCCGGGCGTTCGGCCTGGTCAGCGGTGACCGGCTCGTCGTCGACGAGCTGCTCGCCATGGCCCGGCTGGTCCGCCGCGACGGCGAGATCCGGGAGACCGAGATCCAGGTCGTCCCGTCCCGTATCCGCGCCCGCGCCGAGGGCCGCTGGTTCGCGGTGCGCGTCGCGCCGCTCGGGTCGCACGGCCTGGTGCTGGTCCTCGCCGAGGACCTCACCGACATGCGCCGCACCGAGGCGATCCGCCGCGACTTCGTCGCCAACGTCAGCCACGAGCTGAAGACGCCCGTCGGGGCGCTGTCGCTGCTCGCCGAGACCGTCGAGGGCGCCGCCGACGACCCCGAGGCCGTGCGCCGGTTCGCCGGCCGGATGCAGATCGAGTCCGTCCGGCTGAACAACCTGGTGCAGGACCTCATGACCCTCTCCCGGGTGCAGGGCGACGAACCGCTGCCCGACCTCGAACCCGTCCCGCTGGACGACGTCACCGCGGAGGCCCTCGACCGCTGCCAGATCAAGGCGTCCAGCAAGGACATCGAGCTCGCCACCGGCGGCACCGGGGGACTCCGGGTCCGCGGCGACGCCGAACTGCTCACCACCGCGCTGCGGAACCTCGTCGACAACGCCGTCGCCTACAGCCCCGAACGCACCCGCGTCGTCGTGTCGACCCGACGCTGCGACGACCGGTTCGTCGAGATCAACGTGACCGACCAGGGCATCGGGATCCCCGAGGCCGAAGTGGAGCGGATCTTCGAGCGGTTCTACCGGGTGGACCCGGCCCGCTCCCGCCAGACCGGCGGTACGGGCCTCGGTCTGGCCATCGTCAAGCACGTCACCAGCAAGCACGGCGGGGACGTTACGGTGTGGAGCAAGGAGGGATCCGGGTCGACGTTCACGATCCGGCTCCCGCTGCTCGACCCGCCCGTCCCCGCCGCCCTGAAAACCGCCCGGGAGGCAACACCGTGACCCGCGTTCTCGTCGTTGAAGACGAGGAGTCGTACAGCGACGCATTGGCGTACAACCTGCGCAAGGAGGGCTTCGAGGTGGCCGTCGCCGCCACCGGCCCGGACGCGCTGGACATCTTCGAGCGCAACGGTGCCGACCTCGTGCTGCTCGACCTGATGCTCCCCGGGCTGCCCGGCACCGAGGTCTGCCGGGAGCTGCGCACGAAGTCCAACGTCCCGGTGATCATGCTGACCGCCAAGGACAGCGAGGTCGACAAGGTCGTCGGGCTCGAGCTCGGCGCCGACGACTACGTCACCAAGCCGTACTCCCCGCGCGAGCTCATCGCCCGCATGCGCGCCGTCCTGCGCCGCCAGGGCGAGGACCCCGAGCCCGTCCCCGCGACGCTCGAGGCCGGGCCCGTCCGGATGGACGTCGAACGGCACGTCGTCAGCGTCGGCGGCGAGCCCGTCCAGCTCCCGCTGAAGGAGTTCGAGCTGCTGGAGGTCCTGCTCCGCAACGCGGGCCGCGTGCTCACCCGCATGCAGCTCATCGACCGGGTGTGGGGCGCGGACTACGTCGGCGACACCAAGACCCTGGACGTCCACATCAAGCGGCTCCGCGCCAAGATCGAGGAGACGCCCTCCACGCCCCGCTACATCGTCACCGTGCGGGGCCTGGGCTACAAGTTCGAGCCCTGATCGGCGGCACCCCCTCGTGCCGGTCGCGACCGGCACGAGGGACCGCGGACGAACGCGATGAGGCCCGGACGGCGAGCGACTCGCCGTCCGGGCCTCCGCACGTCCGCCCCCTGCCGTTCGCGGCTGTGCCGCCGCGTGGCCGTGCCGGTCGCGTACGCGAGCGAGCTGCGTGGCCGTGCGGATCGCGTAATTGTGCTGACCGCTAGGCGTGCTCGTCGCGGGGGCGGCCGGGCCGGGAAAGCGCGTCGGCCGGGCCTGGAAAGCGCGGCGGCCGGGCGCCCCGTGTGGGGTGCCCGGCCGCCGGTGCGTGCGTCGGTCAGTGGCCGCCTGCGGCGCCCTCGCCGGTGGCCGGGGTCTCCGTGCCGCCGGGGGACTGCTCACCGCCGCCGGGCGTCGGCTCGCCGGTCGGGGTCTGCTCGCCGCCCGGAGACTGCTCCCCGCCCGGGGTCTGCCCGGTGTTCGGGGACTGCCCGGTGTTCGGGCGCGGGGACGCCGTGCCGGGCTGCGGCGATCCCTGCGGCGGGCCGGCCAGCGGGTACGTCGCGTAGTCCTGCTGGTGCGGGACGAGCGGGACCTGCAGCTCGATCGCGCCCGCGTTCTTGAACTGCAGGCGGACCGGCACCGGCGTGCCGGCGATCAGCTGCTGCTTCAGGCCCTCCAGCACCACCAGCGGGCGCGTCGCGCCCGTCGGAGGCGGCGTCTGCGGCGGCTCGGCCGTGTTCTCCTGCGTCGGCGACCCGGTCGGCGAGGCGGTCGAGCCGGGGCCGGTGACGGCGGGCGTGGGCGTCTCCGAGGCGTCCCCGGGGCCGCCGGGCTGCTGCGTGGTCGGGCCCGGCGTGGGGGCGCCCTGGCCGAGCAGCTTCGTCACGCCGCCCTCGCCGTCCGGCTGCGCGGGCGGCAGGGCCAGCGAGCCGCCCTCGATGCGCGCGCCCGAGAACATCGGGGAGCTGACCGAGACGAGCGTGTCGCCCTTGCCCTCGACCTGGTTGATCAGGACGCCGTACAGCGCGAGCGGCGTGCCGGTGGGCACGGGCGCGCCCGGCTCGGGGCCGAGAAGGAACATGTTGCGGAGGGAGACCAGCGCGGCTCCGTCGGCGGGCAGCTGGGCGTTGATTCCCTCGCTGAGGCGCGTGGGCATGGCGCTCTGCGGGGTCATGCCGGCGCCGCAGCCGGAGATCACCGGCGCGATGGCGACGGCGCCCGCGACGGCGAGCGTGACCACTCGACGGCTGTTACGGATCACGGCGTCGGTCTCCTCGTGGATAAGGCGTTGAGATCGGAAGATCGGCGTGAGACACGCCAGAGGAAGCGTAGCGAGGCCCGGCCGCGAACCCCGCTCCGGGGTGCCGACACGCCCGCACCGCCGCCCGAAGGGCGACCGTACCGCGCCCGGGGCGGCGCCGGGGCGTCAGCCCACCGTCAGGTCCTTGATCTTCTGGTCCAGTTCCTTGCCCGCTCTCGGGTCCGCGACCACATCGGAGACGATCCCGTCCGGCTTGACGAGCACCGCGGTGAGCGCGGTGCCGGGCTTCGCCGCGTACGCGGCGGCCAGCAGGCCCCGCCCGTCCTCCACGACCAGCGGTGCGCCCTGGTGCGCCGTGCCCGCGCACTTCTTGACGTCCTTCACCGGGACGGGCTCGCGGCCGCCGGCGGGGCGCGGGTCGGCGACGAGCCAGAAGTTGAGCTGCGGCGCCCCGGTCCGGGCGGCGAGCTCGGCGATCAGCGGCCCGCAGCGGAACCCGGGCGGGACGATGCCGATCACGCCCGGGCGCATCTCCCGCATCGGCTTGGCGGACCCGTCGGCCAGCGTGACGCTCCCCGCCGGGAGCAGGCCGCCGACCGTGCCGGGACTCGCGGTCGGGTTCGGGGCGAGCCGCGCGGTCGTCGGACGCGGCGCGGGCTGCGGGCCGAACGCCGTCATCAGCACCCCGCTGATCAGTGCGACGAGCAGCGCGCCCGCGATGATCGGGACGGCGACGCCGAAGCGGGTGAGCGGGCCGGTGATCCGGCGGACCCGCGCCCGGCGCCGGCGGCGGCGCTCCTCGCGGTGGTAGGCGAGGACGTCGCGGTCGAGTTCGCGGGCGTCGTCGGGCACCACGATGTCGACGCGCGGAAGCCCGTAGTCGTCCGGGTCCGGGTCGCCGTGCGACCTCACGCCAGCATCACCATCCTCGATCCGCCGGTGACCGCCGTCCGCCCTCCCCGAGAGAAGGGCGAATGTCCCGTTTGTGGCCCTTCCGGCGCTTCGTACCCGCGCGGCGCGGCAGGCTCACCTCCCAGTATGAGGTGCTTGCGGGCGAAGCGCCGAAGCCTTCTCCGGCCGGGGGTCTTGCCGTCCGGGCCGCCCGCCCGATAGTGGCCTCCGGGCGGCCGCGACGTAACCGGACGGTCGCGCCGCGTGGGGGGAACAAGGGGCCGATGCACCATCAACGAGCTTTGTCAATGGCCCAATATGGGGGTTGACCTGCGCATATGCCGTCAAGGTCGGTGCGGCCTCGTTCGTTTACGTGCTATCCTGGTTCTAGCGGAAGGGGTACTTGTCACATGACTTTCCAGGTCGGCGACACCGTCGTCTACCCCCACCACGGGGCTGCTCGGATCGAGGCCATCGAGACTCGCACCATCAAGGGTGAGGAAAAGACCTATCTGGTCTTGAAGGTCGACAAGGGCGACCTGACAGTACAGGTTCCTGTTGAGAACGTCGAGGACGTGGGTGTTCGCGACGTCGTCGGCCAGGAGGGCCTGGAGAAGGTGTTCGAGGTGCTGCGCGCACCCTACACCGAGGAGCCCACCAACTGGTCGCGCCGGTACAAGGCGAACCTTGAGAAGCTCGCGTCCGGCGACGTCAACAAGGTCGCGGAGGTCGTCCGCGACCTGTGGCGGCGCGACAAGGAGCGCGGCCTGTCGGCCGGCGAGAAGCGCATGCTCGCCAAGGCCCGGCAGATCCTGGTCAGCGAGCTCGCGCTCGCCGAGAAGACCAACGAGGACAAGGCCGAGGCGCTGCTCGACGAGGTCCTGGCCGGCTGAGTTGGGCGCACGGTTTCCCCGGGTGGGCGTCGGTGTCGACGTCCACCCGTTCTCGTCGGAGCCGCGCCCGCTGTGGGTCGCCGGGCTGGAATGGCCCGGCGAGGGCCACGGCCTGGCCGGGCACTCCGACGGCGACGTCGCCGCGCACGCCGCCTGCGACGCCCTCCTGTCGGCCTGCGCCCTCGGCGACCTCGGCGCCGTCTTCGGCACCGACGACCCGCGCTGGTCCGGCGCGTCCGGCGTGACGCTCCTGCGCGAGGTCGCCCGGCTCGTCGACGAAGCCGGATACGACATCGGCAACGTCGCGATCCAGATCGTCGGCAACCGCCCGAAGATCGGCAAGCGGCGCGACGAGGCCGCCAAGACGCTCGCCGAGGCCCTCGGCGGCGCCGACGTGTCCGTCTCCGCGACCACCACCGACGGGCTCGGCCTCACCGGCCGCGGCGAGGGCCTCGCCGCCATCGCCAACGCCCTCGTCGTCCCGCGCTCATAGCCGCGACGGCAGCACCGTCCCCGACACCTCGCCCAGCGAGATCGTCGCGCCGCCCGCGCCCGGCGCGGACGCCCGCACCGTCACCGTGTCGCCGTCCTCCAGGAACGTCCGCTTCATCCCGTCGAGCTCCAGCGGCTCCCGGCCGTTCCAGCTCAGCTCCAGCAGGCACCCCCGGTGCTCCCGCTCCGGGCCCGACACCGTCCCGGACGCGAACAGATCGCCCGTCCGCAGCGGCGTCCCGTTCACGGTCGCGTGCGCGAGCTGCTGCGGCGACGTCCAGTACATCGCCGCGAACGGCGGCCGCGCCGCCACCCGCCCGTTGATCAGCACCTCCATGCGCAGATCCAGCCCCCACGGCTCGTCGCACCGCAGGTAGTGCAGCGGCTCCGGGTCCTGCGCCGGCGGCTCCACCCGCGCCGCCTCCAGCGCCGCGACCGGCACCACCCACGGCGACACCGACGTCGCGAACGACTTGCTCAGGAACGGCCCCAGCGGCTGCGACTCCCACGCCTGCAGATCCCGGGCACTCCAGTCGTTCACCAGGACGAACCCGAACACATGGTCGCGGAACGCCCACGTCGGCACGCCCCGGCCCGTCCCCGACGGCACCCCCGCCACGAACCCGACCTCCGCCTCGAAGTCCAGCCGCGCCGACGGCCCGAACTCCGGCCCGTCCTCGCCCGCCGCCAGCCGCTGCCCCGACGGCCGCACGATCGGCGTCCCCGACGGATACACCGTCCCCGCGCGCCCGTGGTACGCGACCGGCAGCCGCTTCCAGTTCGGCGCGAGCGCCTCCCGGTCCGGGCGGAACATCCGCCCCACGTTCGACGCGTGGTGCTCGGACGAGTAGAAGTCGACGTAGTCCGCGACCTCGAACGGCCGCAGCAGCACGACGTCCCGCACCGGCACGAGGTGCGGCTCCACCCGCTCGCGGAACCCCGGGTCCGTCAGCAGCTGGACGAGCCTGTCCCGGTTCGCCCGCCATGACGGGCGTCCCGCGGCCATGAACGCGTTCAGCGAGCCCGACGCGAACCACCGCCGCCCGTCGATCAGCCCGTCCGCCGACAGCCCCGCGAGGTCCAGCACCCGGTCGCCGATCGCCACCCCCACGCGCGGCAGCTCCCGCGGCCGCGCGAACACCCCGTACGGCAGGTTCCCGATTCCGAACCCGCCGTCCGCGGCGCTCTCCACCCACGATTCGGTCGTCATGGAGACAGGTGTTCCCCGTTGTCGCGCGTTCTGACCAGCCCGAGATCATCGAGCCCCGCCACGAGCCCCGCCACGTCCGGGACCGCGAACCCCGCGAACACCCGCCGCACCGCCCCCGCCGTCCCCGGATCCAGCCCCCGGACGCCGTCCGCCAGCACCCCCGGACGCGCCGCGTCGGACGGCGCCGCGGCCGCCGCGAGCAGGACGACGCGGAGCAGCGGCCCCGGCGCGGACCGCGCGGCGGTGCACGTGAACGGCAGGTCCCGCTCGCGGCAGGCCGGGACGAACTCCGCCGCGTCCTCCGCCCGGAACTCGACCCCGAGCGCCGCGCCGCGGCCCCGCGCCGCGGCGATCCGGTCGAGGGCCGCGAGCCGCCCGGGCCGGTGCCGGACGCCGATGAACGCGGGCACGTCCCCCGGCAGCCGCGCGATCGCCACGGCGGCGGCCCGCGCCTGGTCGGCGTCCGGCGGCAGCGCCACGTGCACCGACACCGGCCGCACCCGCGGCTCGCCGCGCGCCCCGTCCAGGACGCCCGGCAGCGCGTCCGTCCCGGCGTCGGCGACGACCGCGAGATCGAGCAGGTCCTCGGGCTCCAGATGGCGCCGCAGCTCCCCGAACCGCGACACCGGGCACCGCAGCCGCCCCACCGGCGACCGCCCCGCGAACGCCCGGTACGCCCGCACCGCCTCGCCCGCGGACACCCCGGACACCCCGAGCGCGGCGTCGTCGACGAGCCGCTCGAACACCATGCCCGACCCCTACCCCCGATCCCGCCCCCGAACGAGGGACGGGCGGGCTTGACGGAGTTCGCGTGCGGCCGCCGGGCCGGAGGTCGGCCTCGGCCGGCGCCGCGAGCGGGGGCGGCGTGTTCCGGTGCGGCGGCGCCGCCTGGACGGAGGGTCCTGCGGAGAGGGGGGTCCGGCGCGCGGGGCGTCAGTCGGCGGGTGGGGTGGGGCCGCTGCGGAAGGTGGTGGACGGCGGCGGGTGCGGCTCCCAGCGGTCGTCCGGGTCCTCGCCGGCGTCGGGGTCCTCGGCGCGGTCGGGGGTGTCGGAGTCGTGGTCGTCGAGATCGGGCACGACGATGTCGGGCCGCGTCGTGCGCGCGGGCGTGCCCGGGTCGCGGGGCGGGCGGCCGGCGGCACGCGCCACCTCGACGTCGGTCGGGAGCAGGGCCGGGACGGGACGCGGCAGCTCCTCGGGCTCGCGCTCGACGGCCGGTTCGTCCGTCCACGCGGGTTCGTAGCCCGGGGTCCGTTCGTGCCCGCGCGGCGGTTCGTCCGCCGGGAAGGGCTCGTCGTCGGCCCCGGACGGCTCGCCCCCGGACGGCGCGGCCTCGCGGGACCGCTCGTCCCCCCACGCCGGTTCGTCCTCCCGCGCGGACTCGGGCGCGCGGGACGGCCGCGGCTCCCGCGCCGGTTCGTCCGCCCAGGTGCGATCGTGCGGGGTGTGTTCGTGCGGGGTGTGTTCGTGCTCGGCCGCGGGTTCGAGCGCCCGGACGGGCGGCGCGGGTTCGGCGGGGCGGGGGCGTGCGGGCTCGAGGGCGCGGTCGAGCACGGGGTCCGGTTCGACGAACGCCGGGTCCGGTTCGTCGAGCGGCAGTTCGTCCGGTGCGGGCGCACGGGGACCGCCCATCCCCGGGAGGATGTCGAGACCGGACGGGCGCGCGGCGTCGTCGTTGTCCGCGAAGTCCAGTGCGGGCGCGTCGTCCGGTTCGGCGGGCGCCTCGAGCGCGGGCAGCACCTTGACGTGGCCGCGCTGGGTCTCGACGACCTCGACGGTCTCGGCGCCCGGCCTGGCGACGCGGATCTGCTTGAACATCGTCAGCCACAGCCAGACGGCGAGGACGAGCATGACGTGCGGGGCGACGGCGACGCCCGCGCGGACGGGGTCGTCCGGGAGGGCGTCGAGGCCCCAGACGGCGTCCTGGACGGCGAGGGCGGCGAGCCCGGCGGCGAGCAGCAGCAGGAGGCCCCAGCGGAGCAGCCGCGTCCACCAGCGGGCGCCGCGGGTGACGACGAGCGACAGCAGCGTCACGGCGATCAGCGCGTCGGCCATCGCGGGGTAGACCGGCGCCCAGCGGTCGTCCACCCGCCCGGCGACGGCGAGGTCGCGCAGCGTGTCGTAGGTGAGCGCGAACGCGCCGGCGGCGAGCGCGGCGACGACGAGCCCGGCGGCCGCGGTGAGCAGCCGGCGCTGGGCCCGGCTGTAGCGGGGGCCGCCGGACCGGGCGGGGGCGGACGGGACGGGGTCGGTCGACATGGCTCTCGTTCCGGGGGAGTGCGCCTGGAGGGTGATCTCCATGCGAGATTAGCCAGCCCGCGCGCCGCCGACTGCCCACTTCACCGTGATCATCTCGCGCTGCGTACGTTATGGGCCCCGACGTACGGTATGGAGAAACGTTCAATGGGGAGGGGCGATCCCGTGCAGCGTGCAACCGATCGCGGGCGCGGCGTTCACGCGCGCCCGCGGGTCCGGCGCCGTCCGGTCGGGTAGCGCGGTGGTGGTCTCCGGGGGACGGCTGGGCGCGCCGGTCCGGACGTTCGACGCACGTCCGGTCCGCCGCGGCGCGCTGGTGCGGCTGGCGGCGTGCGTGCTCGCGGCGGCGGCGCTGACGCCGCTGGCGGTGTGGGCGCTGGTCACGGGCCGGTGGGGGCTCGGGACGGCCGCGACCCTGCTCGGCATGGCCTACGCGGGCGCGGCGGGCTGGATCGCCGGACGGGACGGCCTGTGGTCGGGCGTCCGCGTGGTGTCCCTGCACCCCGAGGGCATCTCGGTCGGCGCGCGGGACGGCGCCGCCGAGTACGCGTGGGACGAGCTGGCGTCGGTCACGGTGTCCGGCGTCCAGTACGGCGCGCGCGTCCGCTGGCGGTTCGCGGTGGCCGCGGCGGACGGACGCGTCCTGCGGTTCGGCGACCCGCTGCCCGACGTGCGGGAGCTCGGGGAGGCGATCGCCGGGGAGGTCGCGGACCGGACGGTCGCGCGGCACCTGGAGTCGGTCCGGGCGGGGGAGCGCGTCCGCGTCGGGCCGTTCGCCGTCGATCTGGACGGCGTCGAGAAGGACGGCGAGCGGGTGCCGTGGAAGGCCGTCCGGGACGTGACGATCGACAACGGGCTGGTGGCGGTGTCGGCGCCGGGCGTGACGCTGGCCGCGCTGGCCGGACAGGTCCCGGACGCGCTCGCCTTCGCGTCCCTGTGCGAGCGGGTCGGCGCGCTGCCGGAATCTTCCTGAAGTTTTTCCCGCGAGAATGTCGAGGGCCCGGCCGCGGCTCCGATCCTTCGGTGACGGCCGCCGAGCCGAGGCGGCGCGAACGAGGGAGACGACCGTGAAGTACATGCTGCTGATCCACAACCGGCCCGGCTTCGTCGAGGAGCTGACCGAGGAGGAGCGCACCGCGCTGTTCGGCGAGGTCGACGCGCTCATGAAGGAGCTGGAGGAGTCCGGCGAGCTGGTAGGCGGGCAGGCGCTGGTCGACCCGTCGGAGGCCCGGACGGTCCGGGGCGGCGCGTCCGCCGCGGCCCCGCCCGTCGTGACCGACGGGCCGTACCTCGAGGCGAAGGAGCACCTCGCCGGGTTCATCACCGTCGACTGCGACACGATCGACCGGGCCGTGGAGATCGCGTCCCGCTGGCCGGACGTCCGGTTCGGCGGGTACATGGAGGTCCGGGCGATCATGGGCGAGTCCGGGACGGAGATGTGACGGCCCCGGGGACGCCCGCACCGGACGGGCGGACGGTCGACGCCGCGGACGATCGGGCCGTCGAGGAGCTGCTGCGCGCGCTCGCGCCGCAGGTCCTCGGCGCGCTCGTCCGGCGGCACGGCGCGGGCGCGTTCGACGCGTGCGAGGACGCCGTCCAGGAGGCGCTGCTTGCCGCCGCCGTCCAGTGGCCGGAGCGGGGCGTCCCCGAGCAGGCGCGCGGCTGGCTGGTGACCGTCGCGTCGCGGCGGCTCACCGACCAGTGGCGCAGCGAGCGGGCCCGCCGCGACCGCGAGGCCGCCGTCGCCCACGAGGCCCCCGCGCACGACGCGCCCGCCGACGCCGACCGGCCCGCCGACCGCGACGACGCGCTCACCCTGCTGTTCCTGTGCTGCCATCCGGCGCTGACGCCCTCGTCGCAGGTCGCGCTGACCCTCCGCGCCGTCGGCGGGCTCACCACCGGGCAGATCGCGCAGGCGTTCCTCGTCCCCGAGGCGACGATGGCGCAGCGGATCAGCCGCGCCAAGCAGAAGATCAAGGCGGCGGGCGCCCGGTTCGCCCCGCCGCCGCCGGACGAGCGGGACGCGCGGCTGCGCGCCGTCCTGCACGTCCTCTACCTGATCTTCAACGAGGGGTACGCGGCGTCGAGCGGCCCGGACCTGCAGCGCGCGGACCTCACCGCCGAGGCGATCCGGCTGGCCCGCGACCTGCACCGGCTGCTGCCCGGCGACGGCGAGGTGACCGGGCTGCTCGCGCTGCTGCTGCTGACCGACGCGCGCCGCGCGGCCCGCAGCGGCCCGGGCGGCACGCTCGTCCCGCTCACCGAGCAGGACCGGACGCGCTGGGACAGCGCGGCCATCGCCGAGGGGACCGCGCTGGTCACCGACGCGCTGACCTGGTCGCCGCCCGGCCCGTACCAGCTCCAGGCCGCGATCGCCGCCGTGCACGCGGAGGCCGCGCACGCCGACGACACCGACTGGCGGCAGATCCTCGCGCTGTACCGCGTCCTGTCCCACCTGGCGCCGAACCCGATGGTCACCCTCAACGAGGCCGTGGCGCTGGCGATGGTGCACGGCCCCCGCGCGGGCCTCGACCTGCTCGCCGGGCTGGACGGCGACGAGCGCGTCGCCGGGCACCACCGGCTCGCGGCCGTCCGCGCCCACCTGCTGGAGCGGGCCGGCGACCTCGCCGCCGCGCGCGAGGAGTACCGGCGGGCCGCCCGCGCCACCACCAGCCTCCCCGAACAGCGTTACCTGCGGGCCCGCATCGCCGGTCTCGCCGGCGAGTGACGTCCGTGTTCCCGGCGAGCCCGCGCGGGCCGTCCCTGATCCAATAACCTGGGCCTGTGAGCCTGCGCCTTTACGACACCGGTACCCGTAGCGTCCGCACGTTCGAGCCCCTGGAAGAGGGCCGTGTGGGGATGTACGTGTGCGGTGCCACGCCGCAGGCCGCGCCCCACATCGGCCACCTCCGCTCCGGCGTCATCTACGACGTCCTGCTGCGCTGGCTGCGCGCGTCCGGCTACGACGTGACGTTCGCGCGGAACGTCACCGACGTCGACGACAAGATCATCGCCGTCGCCGCGGAGCGGGACGTCCCGTGGTTCGCGATCGCCGAGGGCAACCAGCGCACGTTCAACCGCGGCTACGACCTGCTCGGCTGCCTCCCGCCCACCATCGAGCCGCGCGCCACCGGGCACGTCCCGGAGATGATCGTGCTGATGCGGCGGCTGATCGACGCCGGGCACGCCTACGCCGCGGACGGCGACGTGTACTTCGACGTGAAGTCGTGGGCCGAGCAGTACGGGCGGCTCTCCAACCAGCGGCTGGAGAACATGCGCTCCGCGGGCGACACGCCCAACGAGGACCTCAAGCGCGACCCCCGCGACTTCGCGCTCTGGAAGGGCGCGAAGCCGGGCGAACCGTCCTGGGAGACGCCGTGGGGCGACGGCCGCCCCGGCTGGCACCTCGAATGCTCCGCCATGGCGACCAAGTACCTCGGCCCCACGTTCGACATCCACGGCGGCGGCGTCGACCTGATCTTCCCGCACCACGAGAACGAGATCGCCCAGTCCCGCGCCGCCGGCGACGGCTTCGCCCGCTACTGGCTGCACAACGGGCTCCTCACCGTCGACGGCGAGAAGATGAGCAAGTCCGTCGGCAACGTCGTCCTGCTGACCGACCTGCTCGGCCGGGCGCGCCCCGTCGAGGTCCGCTATTACCTCGCCGCCGCGCACTACCGCTCGCTGATGGACTACACCGACGCCGCGCTCGCCGAGGCCGTTTCCGCCTACCAGCGGATCGAGGGCTTCGTCACCCGCGCCGCCGAGGTCGTGGGCCCCGGCGAGCCCGGCGGCCTCCCCGCCGCCTTCACCGCCGCGATGGACGACGACCTCGGCGTCCCGCAGGCCCTCGCCGTCCTGCACGACACCGTCCGCGAGGGCAACGGCGCGCTCGCGTCGTCCGACGACGCGGCCGTCCGCGGGCACCTCGCGGCCGTCCGGGCGATGGCCGGGGTCCTCGGCCTCGACCCCCTCGCGGACGCGTGGACGCAGACCGGCGGGGACGACCTGCGGCCCGTCGTCGACGCCCTCGTCGGCGTCGCGCTCGAACAGCGGCAGGCGGCGCGCGCGCGGAAGGACTACGCGGCGGCCGACGCGATCCGCGACGGCCTCACCGCCGCCGGGATCGTCGTCGAGGACACCCCGCACGGCGCCCGCTGGGAGCTCAAGAGGGCCTGAGCCCTCGGCCGCCCCGGATAGACTGGGACGTTCGATTCCGGCAAACACCACAAGGGGCAGGACCATGGCCAAGGGCAAGGGCAGGGGACCCACACCGAAGGCCGAGGACCGGCACTGGCACGGCAAGCGCCAGAAAGCCCGGGCCGTGAAGAACGCCAAGCGCACCGGCACGCCCACCGTCGGGCCCGGCGCCCGCAAGACCGGCGCGCCCGACCGCGCGCGTCCCGCCCGTCCGGCGGGGGCGCGCCGCGCCAACGGGGAGGTCCCCGAGCTGGTCACCGGGCGCAACCCCGTGGTGGAGGCGCTGCGCGCCGGCGTGCCCGGCACCGCCCTCTACGTCACCTCCGGCACCGACGAGCGCGTCCGCGAGTCGATCCAGCTCGCCGCCGACCGCAACATCCCCCTGCTCGAGACGGGCAAGAACGAGCTCGACCGGCTCACCGACGGCGCCGTCCACCAGGGCATCGCCCTCCAGGTGCGCCCCTACCGGTACGCGCACCCCGACGACCTCCTCAAGGGCGCGGCGCCGCTCATCGTCGCGGTCGACGGCATCACCGACCCCCGCAACCTCGGCGCGATCGTCCGCTCCGCCTCCGCGTTCGGCGCGTCCGGCGTGGTCGTCCCCGAGCGCCGCGCCGCGGGCGTCACCGCGGGCGCGTGGAAGACCTCCGCGGGCACCCTCGCGAACGTCCCCGTCGCCCAGGCGACGAACCTGACCCGCCAGCTCAAGGCGTACCAGAAGGCCGGCTGCTTCGTCGCCGGACTGGACGCGCGCGGCGGCGTCACCGTCGCCGACCTCGAGGTCGCGGCGGGCCCGTTCGTCCTCGTCGTCGGCTCCGAGGGCAAGGGCCTCGGCCGCCTCGTCGCCGACACCTGCGACATGCTCGTCACGATCCCGATGCCCGGCACGGCCGAGTCCCTCAACGCGGGCGTCGCCGCCGGGATCGCGCTCTACGAGGTCAGCCGCCGCCGCTAAAAGTTCAACGTTAAGAGACTTGACGTTAAGTCGCGGCCATGGTGTTATCTCAACATTGAGATTGTCAATGAGGAGACATCATGGCCGCCGTCACCGCGCCCCGCGCACTCGACACCCGCCCGGGCGTCCTCGGCCTCGCCGCGCTCGCGCCCGCCAGCTGGGGCACCACCTACGTCGTCACCACGACCCTCCTGCCCCCGGACCGCCCCCTCCTCGCCGGTGCCCTCCGCGCCCTCCCCGCCGGACTCGTCCTCCTCCTCGCCACCCGCCGCCTCCCCAGGGGCGCCTGGTGGTGGAAGGGCACCGTCCTCGGCATGCTGAACTTCGGCGCCTTCATGCCGCTGCTCTTCTTCGCCGCCTACCGCCTCCCCGGCGGCGTCGCCGCCACCATCGGCTCCGTCCAGCCCCTCGTCGTCGCCCTGCTGTCCCTCGGCGTCCTCGGCGTCAAGCCGTCCCGCGCGATCCTCTGCTCCGCCCTCGTCGGCACCGCCGGCGTCGCCCTGCTCACCCTCACCGGCGACGCCGCCCTCGACCCCCTCGGCGTCCTCGCGATGCTGGCGGCCACGAGCCTCATGGCCGCCGCGATCGTCCTCGCCAAGAAGTGGGGCCGCCCCGAAGCGCCCCTCGCCATGACCGGCTGGCAGCTCACCATCGGCGGCCTCGCCATCGCCCCCCTCGCCCTCCTCCTCGAAGGCCCCCCGCCCGCCCTCACCGCCCCGAACCTCATCGGCTTCCTCTACCTCGGCGCCTTCGGCACCGCCCTCGCCTACGTCCTCTGGTTCCGCGGCATCGACCGCCTCCCCGCCACCTCCGTCTCCCTCCTCGGCCTCACCAACCCCATGGTCGCGACCCTCGCCGGCCTGATCGTCCTCGGCCAGACCCTCACCCCCTGGCAGATCGTCGGCTTCACCGTCGCCCTCGGCGCCCTCGTCGCCGGCCAGACCCTCGACCGGAAGTGACCCCCATGCGCATCGCCGTCCTCGGCGCCACCGGATCCATCGGCTCCGCCACCGTCACCGAAGCCCTCGCCCGCGGCCACCGCGTCACCGCGATCGTCCGCACCCCCCGCCCCCTCCCCGCGGGCGCCGAACCCCGCATCGGCGACGCCACCGACCCCGCGTCCATCGCGTCCCTCACCGACCACGACGTCGTCATCAGCGCCACCCGCCCCCCGAACGGCGAAGAGAACACGCTCCTGCACACCACCGACACCCTCCTGTCGACCCTTGCAGGGACGAACGTCCGGTGCATGATCATCGGGGGCGCCGCGACACTCCGGATCCCCGGCACCACCCGAACCGTCCTGCAGTCGCCCCACGTCCACGACTCGTTCCGCGCCCTGGCCGAAGCCTGCGCGGCCCAGCACTCCCGGTGCCTCGCCGAATCCCGCACCGACTGGACGTACGTGAGCCCACCGGCCGCGCTCGTCCCCGGCCCCCGCACCGGCCGCTACCGCCTGGGCGCCGACGAACTCGTCGTGGACCCTGCAGGCGACTCCACGATCTCGGTGGCCGACCTGGCGGTAGCCGTCCTGGACGAGGCCGAACATCCGAAGCACACGAGGGTTCGATGGACGGTGGGGTACTGAAGGGGGGCACGGGGAAATCAGCCGTGCACGGAATCACCGGAGCTCAAGGCAGGGCCCTGATCGGCCGAACCTCGATCGGCAGCCCCGTAACCTGCGCATACCGTGCAGCCCACCGCAACGCGGCGTCCTGGTCGTCCGCCTCGATCACGACGAACCCCCCGACACACTCGTCAGCCTCCGCGTAGGGTCCGTCCCGCGCCACGCACTCGTCCCGGCGCATCCGCACCACCGTGCTCGCCCCCGGCTGCTCCAGCCCGGCCCCGAAGATCCAGTTCTCCGACAGCTCCAGATCACGACGCAGATCCTTGAGCTCCGCCATGATCCGCTCCAGCTCGTCCGGCGGCGGTGCCTCACCCACGGGCTGGATGATGTTCAGCACGTAACGCTCCACGGTGCCCCCCTCGAAGCGGCCGACACCCCCACAGTCCCCGTCCCGCGCCCGTCCAACCCCGATACCGGCGCGCACACCCACGCCGCGTCGACTACGATGCGGGACGAGCCGCGCCGGCGTAGCTCAATTGGCAGAGCATCTGTCTTGTAAACAGAAGGTTAGGGGTTCAAGTCCCCTCGCCGGCTCCCAGGTCAAAGGCCCCTCCCGATCCCGGAAGGGGCCTTTTTGCTAACGGGTTTGCTAACAGTGCGACCGCTATGCGACCCCGTCCACCCGGTCGGCGAAGATCATGGCCGCCTCGGCGAGCTGCTCGTTGACGACGTGGGCGTAGACCCGGAGCGTGATGGCGGGATCGGCGTGGCCCAGCCGAGAGGCGACGACGTGGACGGGGACGCCCGCCAGGAGCAGCGTGGTCGCGTGGACGTGCCGGAGGTCGTGAAGCCGAGCATGGGGGAGCGGTTCGGGGTTCTGCTCGTTGTGCCGGGTGATCAGCGTTGCCATGAGCGAGGAGACCGTATCCGGGTGGATAGGTTCACCCCACCCGGTCGTGAAGACGTAGCCGTCGTTCGAGCCCTTCCAGGCGTCGCCGACCTTGAGCTTGTCGGCATTCTGGCGAGCTCGGTGCGCCTTGAGGACGTCGACCGTTCCGGGGTCGATGCTGACCACGCGCGACCGGCCGCTTTTCGTCGTCCCCTCGATGCGCTCGCCATTCACGAACGCTGCCGAGCCCTTGATGGTGACCGCGCCGCCGTCAAGGTCGACGGCCGACCACCGCAGGTTGAGCAGTTCCCCGCGTCGCGCCCCGGTGTACGCGGCGAGCCGGTAGAAGGCGCCCAGCCGATGCGCCTGGACCACGTCGAGGAAGGTTCGGAGCTGGGCCGCTGTCCAGACGTTGCCCGGTTCGTCGCGATGGAGCCGGGGCCGCTTCGCCCGCTCGGTCGGGTTGGACGGGATCAGTTCGTCGACCCGGACGGCGTCGCCGAACGCTTTGCGCAAGACCGAATGGACGTGCGCGACCGTGCGAGGCGAGAGCCCGGTGCCTTGCCGGCCCCCCATCGTGACGAGGTCGCGGTAAAGCTTGGTGAGCTGGCCGGGCCGGACGGCTTGCAGCCGCAGACCGCCGATGTTCGGCTTGACGTGCTGGTCGATCAGGTGACGATAGTTCGCCAGCGTCTTGGGCTTGATCTCGACCGCGTGGCCGTCGAGCCACTCGTCCAGGTACTCGCCGACGGTGATGCTGTTGCGGTCGATGTACTCGCCGCGCCGTGCCTTGACGCGTGCCTCGTCCCGCGCTTCCTTCGCGGCGTCCTCGGTGGGGAAGCCGCCGACCCACTTGGGTTTGGAGACGCCGGTTTCGGGGTCGGTGACGCGGATGACGTAGGACCAGGTGTTGCCGCGCTTCATGACGCCGTCGCGCAGCTTGGGCTTGGGGTTCTTGGGTGGGGCCATCAGGCGGCGTCCTCCATGTCCATGAGGCTGTTGACGTAGGCGTTGAGGGCGTCGATGGGGATGCGGCGCGAGCCGTCGATGCGGACGGATCGGACGGCGCCGGAGGTGAGCAGTTCGTAGAGCTTGCTGCGGGAGATCGCCAGCGCGCGGGCCGCTTCGGGAACGGTCAGCAGGAGTTTGGGCATGCGGTACTCCGTTCGTCGGTGACCAGGGGAGGCAGGGGCTTGCCAGTGAGGGCGGCGGTCAGCAGCGCTTCGCCGGGGGTCATGCCTTGGCCGAGGTAGCGCCAGTGGGAGACGACGAGGACGTGATCGTCGTCGGTGAGCGGTAGGCGCCCGGTGGTGATCTCGTGTTGGCGGGCGTTGTGCTCGACCCGCGCGGCGCGGAGGCGGCCGAGGGTGGTGGAGTAGCGGCGCGATTTGGTGGAGAAGTGGCCGCGGAAGCCGAGCATGTGTGCCCACTCGGCGAGCCGGAGCCCGGCGAACTCTTCGACGGCGCCCAGGCGGAGGCATTCGGCGATGAGGCGCCGTGCGTGTCCGGAGACCGGTAGCGCTTGCACGTCGTCGGTCGCACGGATGCGCCGGTCGAGGGTGCCGACGCATTCGGCCGCCTTGGTGGCGTATTTGGCGATGTAGCCCGCCACGGCCGTATCGGTCAGGTCCCCCGAGGTCGTGATGGGCCGGACGTCGATCTGCGAGCCCCAAACGTGCGTCATGGCCGGGACGCCACCCGCCGCCGGAGTCGAGACCTTGACGGCGCCCCCCGCGTGTTCGACGGCCGCCCGGAGCACGCCGAGGGACGCCCAGCCGGGCGGAGGCGTGTCCGGGCCGTCCGGTCCGTCGAGGCGAATGACCGCGTGGAAGTGGACCAGGCCCCGCCGCTGATACTCGGCGACCTTTGCGAAGGAGACCGTGAGGACATCGCGCAGTTCCCCGACGCGCAGGCCCGCCGAGCGGGCGACGTATCGGCGGAAGGCCATGGTGAACCGGCGCCACAGCTCCGGGGCGTGCGCGTTCCAGAGCACGGCGCCGGTGTAGTCGAAGCAGTCGGGGCAGATGGGGTGCCCGAGGCGGGGATCGTCCTGGCCGTGTCGGATGCCGCAGGAGACGGGCCGCCCGTGTTCGCAGGTCCCGCCGTCCCGTCGAGGGCGGCAGGGTTGGACCGTGCCGCCGACGAGCCGCCGGGAGTGGACCGGCCCGAACGAGGGGGCGGTGAGGGTGACGAACGCGGCCGGGTGTTCGGTGACCGAGGACGGGACGCCCTTCCCGCCGACGAGTCCGGCGCGGACGAGTTGGTAGGTGTCGGCCCGGTAGATCTCGGCGCAGGCCGGGCAGCGGGACGCGCGCCGGGTCTTGCACGCCACCCGCAGCACGCCGTTCGGTTCGGTCGCGGTCGAGTACCGGTGCAGGAGGGCGCCGGTCAGCGGGTCGATGTGGTCGACGCGTCCGCGCAGGTGGATCGGCTGTGCGCAGCCGCCGGTGGAGTGCGCGCGCCGCGCCCAGGCCCGGAAGTCGGACCGGTTGAAGCGTTGCGCCATGTCGCGGGCGGCGACGTCGGTGACGGCGGGGGCCGGGTGCGGCACGATGGACGGGTCTCCCTTCCCGTAGCGGTTGGTGACAGGGGACAGGCCCCCGGCGCGGTGCACGGTGCTTGGCGGCTCAGGTGGCCGCGCCGGGGGCGTCCCTACAGGGCGGCGGTGAAGGTCGAGAGCGCGTCGGCCAGGGCGGCGAGCCCGGAACCGATGGCGTTGACGGTGTGCGCGGCGTTCTCGGGGTTGCGGAGCAGGAACAGGCCCAGGACGAGCCAGAAGGCGACGAAGCCGCAGCGGCGCAGGAACATCCGGGATCTCCTATTCGGTGTGGTGGCCGGTGCCGTGGCAGTCGGGGCACGTCTCGCCGTCGGAGGCGACGCCGCCCCCGCCGCAGGAGCAGCACGCCCAGCCCTGCACGGTCTCGGCGGTGAGGGCCAGGGCGACGAGGCGGCTGAGGTGTCCGGCGGGCATCAGGCGGCCCGTCCCGAGGTGTTGCCGTCCTGGTCGGGTGTGTGGTCGAAGACGATGTTGTTGCGGTAGCTGTCGCGGGCGTCGTGCCTGTCCATGGACCGCCGGGGAATGTGAACGATGCGGTAGGAGATGCGGCCGAAGGTCCTGGTCGCGGTGTAGTGGCCGCCCCGGTCGCGGCGGTCCTCGATCTCGGCGCCTGCCAACGCGGCGACCCGGTCGACCATGGCCGCGGCCGAGGTGTCGTCGGCCTGGCGGGTGTAGACGGTGAAGTCCTCGCCGTACTCGTCCACGGGCACGGCCGGGTTGGCTTCCAAGAAGTCGGCCAGGGCGCGCAGGCCGGTGATGATCTGGTGGCGGGCGAACAGGTCACCGGGGACGATCGGCGACGAGGTGATGTCGTGGTGGGCGGTCATGACGGGATGCCTCCAGCCGTGGTCAGGCGACGGGGGTTGCTTCGGTGCGGATCTGGCGGAGCAGTTCGGATGCGAGCTGGTTGGACACGCCGAGGCGGGCGCGCAGGGCGTCACGGGTGATCGGCCTCCCGTGGGTGCTCTGGTGTTCGTCGGCGACGCGGCGGGCGAACGAGACGAGCGGAGGCGCCGGGGCAGTCCCGGAGGGCGCCGGGTCGGAGGGCGCCGGGTCGGTGGGGACGGGGATCGCCGTCTGTCCGACCTCGCCGTCCCGCTCGTCCTCGCCGTCGTCCTGTGCGGTGGTGTCCTCGCAGTCGAGGGACGAGGCGTCATCGGGGGCGGATGTCACGGGCGGGACGGCCGGGCGTTCGGCGGGACGCTCGTCCCAGACCACCCACGGCGACGAGGCCGACGAGGAGGAGGACGGCCCCGAGGACGGAAACGCAGCCGAGGACGGGACGGCGGACACGTCCGAGGCCGAGGCCGAGGCCGCCGAAGGCTGCGCGGTTGCCGGCCCCCTGCTTGTCCGGCGACGTTCGAGCATGGAGACCGCGACGAGGAAGGCGCCCGCCGGAGTGCCCGCCGTGATCCAGCCCCACACCGAGTGGTGAGCTTGCGCGAGGTTGGCGGCGAGGGAGAGCAGGATGCCGCCGACGAGGACGAGCGTCGGCCACGAGAGCCGTCCCGAGGCGCGTCCGGTGCGCTTGTCGCGCTGGCGTTCTCCGGCCGCCATCACGCAGGTCAGGTCGATGCAGACGGCGATGGCCCAGGACATCCAGCCGTGTTGGCCGTGTTCGGTGGCGGTGTCGCGGATGTGGGTGAACGAGCCCGCCGCAGCGATACCTGCCAGGACGACGACCGGCCCGGAGTCGGCCACCGCCGAGAAGAACCGGGCCATCAGGCGGCCCGCCGGGTGCCGCAGACGTCGGCGAGGAGTTCGGCGCGTTCGGCGTCGCAGTGGTGCCCGTCCGCCCAGTCGTCGACGTCGCCGGGCAGGGACGAGGCGAACGACTCGGCGCAGCGGTCGCAGGTGGCGACGTGCAGGCCGCGCCACTCGTCCCAGCCGACCCGGACCGGCGAGGACGGGCAGGACGGCGAGGACGACAGCCGGGGCGGTGCGACCGGGACGGGGACGAGCCGCCGAGCCGGACGAGGACGGGGACGGGACGCCGGGCGAAGGGTCAGGACGCGAGCGGTCATCGGAACCACCTCCGGGACGGTTTCGGGCATGGGTCGGGTAGGGACATGGCGCGAAGTGCTCACGCCCAGCAGGAAGAGAGGGAGAGGGACCGGCGGTTACGCGGCCGGTCGGACGGCCGGGACCGAGCCGACGAGGGCCGCCCAGTCCGGCGCAAGGTGCGCGTAGGTACGGGCCGCGTGTTCAGCCGCGGATTCGGAAACGAACACCGACCGCGCCCGCTGCCACGCCCCGTCCTGTCCGGCGACCACGCACACGCCGGGAGTTTCGGCGGGGATCTGCCGGGCGACGTCGGTCGCTTCCGGGCTGATGTCGCCCAGCGCCATGTTCGCCGTCTCCGGGTCGTTGACCCGGTGGCACACCCGCCCGGACAACTGGGCGCGCAGCGCGGTGACGCCGGGTCCGAGGTCGGAGCCGATGCGCTGACCACAGACGACCAGGTGGACGCCGAACGCCCGCCCGAGTTGAGCGACTCGCAGCAGCGCCGTCGCCGTCTTGTGCACCTGGTCTTTCTCGGCCTTGTCGGCCATCAAAAACAGTTCGGCCACCTCGTCGACCAGGACGACGATCGGCAGCGGCCGGACGTCCTCGGGCAGGCCCCAGACGTTCCGCACGCCGTGCCCCCGGCACAGGGCCATGCGCGACTCGACCTCGCCCACCAGGTCGCCCAGCAGTTCGACCGACTCGCCGCGCGACGTCGCCAGCGCCGACAGGCGGGGCGTGTACGGGGTGAACTCGACCCCGCCCTTGAGGTCGAAGCCCACCAGCGCGACGGGCTGGGGAGCAAGGCCCTTGATGATGGCGTTGGCCAGGTTCGACTTGCCCGACTGAGTGGCCCCCGCGTTGAGCCAGTGCGGGACCGTCCGGAAGTCGATCACCCAGTCTCGCCCGTTCTCCAGCTTCCCCGGACGCACTACCAGCAGGTCACCGGTTTCCGGTTCAGCGTCGACTAGGACGAGGGGGTCGTCCATGGTGGCGTGCAGGGTGACGAAGCCGGGGCAGACGTCGACCACCCGCACCGAGTGGACGCGCCAGGCGTGCGCGATGCCCTCAGCGGCCTTCTCGTAATCGGCCGGGACTTGACCGTCGTGCAGACGGAGCCGCAGGCGCCAGCCCCGCCGGGTCGGCCGCAGGAGCCCTAGGCGGGGAGCGCGCTCGATGTCGACCCGCCGCAGCCGCCGTTTCTGCTCGACCACCGTCGCCGCCGTGCGGGAGGCCGGGCCGACCACGGGGACGGCATCGAGGGTGAGCCGCAATGCCCGGCGGCGACGGGTCAGCTTGCAACCCGCAGCGACGTGATGCCAGGTGCCGTAGACCAGGACCGTGCGGAAGGGGAACCCGACGCCGTACCAGAACGAGGCCGGGTGCCACCGGCGCCAGGCCCAGAGCCCGGCCGCCACCACGGCGGCCAGGACCCCGAGCGTGATCAGCGTGTCGTTCATGACCGGGCCGCCGTTCAGGCCACGTCCGAGCCGGACGCCGCCGACCCCGCCGACGAGGGACCGGCCGACGGGACGGCCACGGCGTCGATGCGGTCGGCGCGGAACGCCACCCCCGACCGCCGCTCACCGCCCAGCACCGCGTTCCACGGGAACGCCACCAGCCCGACCGGCGCGACGATCTGACCGACGCCGATGTTCTGGTCACCCGACACCGCGACGTTGACCAGATCGACCCGTCCCGCCGAGTCCGCGACCGACAGGCCCACCGTGAAGACCGTGTTGCCGTTGCGGTCCATCTTCACCTCGCCGGTCTCCTGACTGACCAGCTTCGGACGCGGCGGCGAGACGCACACGAACGTCAGCGCCGACGTGTCCACCGGGATGTTGCGCATGTGAAGCCTCCGAAGTCGTGCGAACCACTTGGTCAACATAGTCGACTTAGACGACCAAGCTGTCAAGGCCGTCCTGGTTCTCTTGGTCGATGAGCTGTGCTGAACTTGGAGGACAGCCCCCGAGGGAAGGCGGACGATGGTCGAGCGGACCGGACGGCCCGGATATCTCCAGATCGCCGATGACCTGCGGCAGCAGATCAGCGACGGACGCCTAGCCCCCGGCGCGGCCCTGCCGTCGACGGCCCGCTTGCGCGAGCAGTACGAGGCGTCCGCGGGGATGGTGAAGGCCGCCATCAGCGTGTTGCGGACCGAGGGCCTGATCGTCGGCCAGCAGGGCAAGGGCGTGTTCGTCCGCGACCAGGGCGACGCCCAGTCGCAGCCCGCGCCCGTCCCCGACGACTTCACCATGAAGCAGCTCACGGAAGTACTCGCCGCCGTCCGTGATCTTGGTGAGCGCGTCGCCCGGATCGAGCAGACCGTGTTCTCAGAGCGTCCGAGATCTGATCGGCCCGGCAAATGAGCTCGTCCAACTCGGCAAGGATCAGTTCCAACTGTTCCTGAACGGTTCGCCCTTGCCCGCTGTCCGCCGCCATCGCTGAACGCCTCCCGTCGTGATCAGTTCTCCCGTTCGGCACACAGCGATTTTCAGCGGAACAGAGCACGCGAGCCCATCACGAACGGCTCACTGAGTTCTTTCACATCGGCTTATACGTGCGCTTTCACATGGCACGGAACGTGATCACAAAAGGCCCATAGCCCCCAGCTGAACAGAGAGGCCGCCACATGACCACGACCAGGCAGCGCCCGGGATGGCAGCCCGCCAAGCTGCGCGAACGCCGCGAGAGCCATGGCCTCACCCTTGAGGCCGCAGGCGACAAGCTGAGCATGATCGCTGAGCGCGGAGGACTGCGCGTCGCGGGCAACTTCCAGACCATCTCCCAGCACGAGACCGGCCGTATCTACCCCGGACCGCACTACCGCCGCGCCTACTGCCTCATGTACGAGGCGACCGAGCCCGAGCTTGGGTTTCGTCTCCCGCTCCCCGGCGAGGAGAGCGGAGACCTCACGCTCCCGCTCCCCGCCCCGCTGAACCCGGCATCCACCGAAGAAGCGGCAACCGCGATCTCCGACGGCCTCGACCGGGTGTCCGACCCCACCCAGGGCCAGGACCCGACCGCCGGCGACGCCCTGAAGGCCCGCGTGGTGAACGCATGGCGCGGACGAGCGATGAGCGGCAGCCTCGCAACGACCACGCTCGTCCTGGTCGGAGGCTACGCAGGGTCGGGCAAGACCGAGTTCGCCCGCTTCCTCGGCGACGTCTCAGGTTGGGCGTTCCTGGACAAAGATTCCCTCACCCGCCGCCTCACCGAACGCCTTTTGGTCTCTCTCGACGGCGACCCCCACGACCGTCACACCGACCTCTACCTGAAGCAGGTGAGGCCACTCGAATACAAGTGCCTCATGGACACCGCTAACGACAACATCGATTGCGGCATATCGACCATCCTCGCCGCCCCATTCATCGCCGAACTGAACGACGAAGGATGGTTGAGCCGCCTCACCAACCGATGCAAGGCCAAGGGCGTGGACGTCGCCGTCATCTGGGTCCGGTGCGACGTCGACTCGATGCGCGAGTACATCGAGTTCCGTGACGCCCCCCGCGACGCGTGGAAGCTCGACAACTGGGACGAGTACGTCAGCGGCATCGACACCGAGAGCAGCCCGCCCGGCGTTCACCTCACCGTCGACAACCGCCTAGGCGCCGCGATCAGCATCGCCGACCAGACGCGGGAGGCGTTGCGTAAGGTCGGAGTATGAGTGAACGGGGGGTCATCCTGTACGGGCCGCCGACCAGCGGCAAGGACACCGTCACGGCCGAGCTGACGCACCAGAACCCGCGTTACGCCCTGCTGCCCAAGCTCAAGGTCGGCACCGGCCGCAGCACCGGCTACCGCTACGTCTCGCCCGCCGAGCTGGCGGCGCTCCGCGACGCGGACCGCATCGCCGTCGAGACCCCCCGCTACGGCAACGTCTACGCCGTCGACCGCCACGACGTCACCGCCCTGACCGACGCCGACCGCATACCCGTCGTCCACATGGGCAACGTCGCCGACCTGCGTCGCCTACGCGGCGCCGTCCCGCTCCACTGGACGAGCGTCCTGCTATGGGTGCCCCGCGACGTCTGCGCCGAACGCTCCGAGCACCGCGGCGACGACGACACGGCCAGCCGGCTACGGGCGTGGGACGAGACGCGCGACGACGTCCGCTCGCTCGACAACCCCGTATTCGATCTGGTGATCCATACCGACCGCGTGACCGCCGCCGAGGCGGCCCGCCGCATCGTCCACGCGACGAGCCTCGCCGACGCCCGATAGGAGACCGCGCGGCAGGTGGCCCCCAGCCATCTCCTGCCGCGCGGTCCGCTCGTGGGGCCACGGCCAGCCGCCCGGATGCGTGATCGCCGTGACCATCTCCCGTACCGACAGCGCCTCGACCAGCCGCAGGCGACCGTCCGCCGGGACCATCGCCCAGAACGCCCGCGTGGCCTCACCCCACCAGCACGGCACGCCGTAGGCGTCCCGGATCTTTCCTGCGGCCACCCGCTCGATGGACGCCGCCCCGCTCATGCGTCAGCCCCCAGCGCCGCCCGAACGATCGGCGTCAGCACCGCACCGGCCGCCGAGACCGCATCATCGACCCGCCCGCAGGGCGCCAGCAGCCGACCCGTACTCGACTGGAACCAGCGCCCGCCCGGACCGGCCACGACTGTGATGCTGTCGCCCAGGCACCGCACCTCCGGCGAGTAGACCCGCAGCAGCACCGGCCGCCCGCCGTCCCGCAACTCGGCGCACCACCCTGCGGCCCGCAACGCACGCGCGAGCCGACGCAGCGGACGCCGAGCGCGCCAGGTGGCGACCGGCCGCGTGGCCGGTGCGTCCGAGGGGAAAAGCACCGACCACGCGACCTCACCCGGTGACGGCGACGAGGGAGACGCCATCACCAAGCCCTCCGAACCATCCGGGCCGCACGATCCCGCTCGTCCACCAGCGCCTCACGCAACGCGTCCAGGTCCGGCCGCAGAACCGTCGCGTCGACGCCCGCCGACCGGTCATGCAGCGTCGCAACCCACAGGCCCGGCGTCCCATCCGGCCGCCGAGACCGCCAGATGCGATGCCCGCCGAACTCCTCACGGAGCCGGACGAGCGCGGACTCTTCCGAAAGCGCGTGCATTTCCATCACCGGGGTGTCCTCATGATCGGCGTACGAGGCGCGGCGCGTGCTCAACCGCCCCGCCACCATCCCGTCGCCCGCGGATTCGCAAAGGAGCCTGACAGGGGGCCAGCAGGGGGCCAGACTTGAACGCGGGAGGTGGCCGAGGATGACCACCGAGAGACGACGAGAGTTCGGCGCATACCTGGCCCGCCTACGCGGCAGCCGCAGCCAACGCGCCCTGGCGGCCGAGCTGTGCGACCTCGCCGGCACCGACACCCTCACCCGGCACGAGGTATCCCGCTGGGAACGCGGGATGCGCATACCCGACGACTGGTTGCCCTACCTCGCCCGCGCGCACAACATCCCGCTCACCGTCCTTGAGCGCATGGCCGCCCACACCCACGGACGAGACACCACCACGGCCAGCGGAACCCCGTTCGACCTCGGCGTGTTCTTCCCCGGAGGCGACGCCCTCAAGACCCGCCTGGCGAACGCGTGGCACGGCCGAGCGGTCGCCAACGCCGGAGCCAACCCCGTGCTCGTCCTGGTGGGCGGCTACGCCGGATCGGGCAAGACCGAGTTTGCCCGCTTCCTGTCGGACCTGTCCGGATGGGCATTGCTCGACAAGGACGCACTGACCCGCCGCATGACCGAGCGGCTACTGATCTCGCTCGGAGCCGACCGGCACGACCGTCACACCGACCTCTACCGGTCCGAGGTACGACCGCACGAGTACCAGTCCCTCATGCAGGTCGCCCACAGCAACATCGAGACCGGCGTGTCGATCATTCTCGCCGCCCCCTTCATCACCGAACTCAGCAACCCGTCATGGCTGCCCCGCCTCACCCATCGATGCCAAGGCAAGGGCGTCGACGTCACCGCCATCTGGGTGCACAGCGACCTAGACACGATGCACGAGTACATCGAGCTCCGCGACGCCCCACGCGACGGCTGGAAGCTGGCCCACTGGGACGAGTACGCCAGCACCCTCAACACCGAGGACCCGCCCGAGGCCGCACACCTCACCATCGACAACCGCCTAGGCGCAGCCGTCAGCCTCGCAGACCAAACGCGCCGAGCCCTGGCGAAGCTAGCCCCGTGACCAGCGAGACCACAGAGACCATAGGGCCGGATGAGAACTTTCTCTACGTCTTCAAGGGGCGGGCCCGCTTCGCGACCCGCCGCGCTGGTTGTTGCGGCGCCGGGCATGCGGCCTCTTCCGGCCGATCCCGGCGCCGCAACAACCAGCGGGCTCTTGTTGGAGACAGTAATCTCGTCCTAGGTACTTAAGTGTGAGAGGTGACACAGTGGGCCGTAAGCTTGCGCTCGTAGCTGGAGTCAGTTCGTACGAGGGCCGTTGGCCTGCACTGAAAAATTGCGTCAATGACGCTGAAGAAGTCGCCGAGGCCCTGGCCTTCAAAGAATACGGCTTTCATGTCGACCTTCTCCTTAATGAGCAAGTCACCAAGTCGGCGATTCTAAGGTGGCTGCTGGAAGTCAAAAGCTCCGGTGCCGAGAGTATCCTATTTTATTTTGCCGGACACGGCGTTGTTGATGAGATCGGCTCTTTCTTGGTCACCCACGACAACCAAGAATTCGATGAGGGTATAAATCTGGCAACGCTTCTCAGCGTTGCCGAGCCTCCAGACGAATCGTCAACACAAGTCATAATCATTCTGGATTGCTGCCACTCCGGCTTCGCCGCAAGCACAGGGCCAAATGCTCTATCTTCGCGACAGATATCCAACTCTGATGTCCAAGCAGTAGTTCGCCAGTCCGACCCGTCAGCTGTTGTCATTGCAGCATGCGCGCCAGAGCAGAAGGCTATAGAAAGCTCTAATCTAGGCCACGGCGTTTTTACTCATCATCTGCTAAACGCTCTCCTTGGCTATGCGGCCGATCACGTCGGAGACGTTACAGTTCATAGTCTCTACGACGTAGTCTCCCGTGACATGGCCTCAACAGACGGACTCCGACAGGAGCCCGTCTTCGGCGGCCGCGTGCGCGGCAGAGTAATCTTGGGCACTGGATTTACTCCAGTGCTTTCGCCCCCTAAACCTGAAGAAGAGTATGAGCTCATCGAAGGTGAAGCTCGCGATCACCTCAATCGGTATAATCGGCTTCGTTCTGCGGACACCGATGTTTGGCGAACAGAAGCATATGCGACGGCTTGCCGAACACTGGAAAGCATCAGCGCCTGGTTTGCCAGCAAAGAAAAAATCCAAGGCATGTCCCAGAGAGATGCCTTTAGAAACTGCAAGGCTACGCTACTTCGCTATCAGAGCGAACTGGGTGTCGTGGAGCCGGGGACCCACACGCGGTGGGGACAACTGGACGGTCAGATAGGCGCTGGTGGCTTCGGCAAAGTCTGGCGCTTGAAAACCGCCGACAACAGGAAACTAGCTTACAAACTCTATCACGCCAATGAGTTGTCGGACCGCGAGAAGGTCAAGCGCTTTCGAAACGGCTACGACGCTATGCGCATGCTTAATCATCCACGCATAGTTAACGTGTATGATTATAGCGACTGCCCGCCAGGGTTTGTAATGGACTATGTTGATGGCGAAAATCTGCGAGACCTCGCCATTGGACGGTTCTTGGAACATCGCGATATTGTGGTTCTGCTCTTGAAGTGCGCTGAGGCGATACATCACGCCCATCTGCACGATGTCATTCATCGAGACATCAAGCCAGAAAACATCGTCTGCGAATACGGCGAGGATGGAGTTTATAGTCCTTACCTGACAGACTTCGACTTGGCCTGGTTTAGCACCCAGACACAAAAAGCAACCAAGACTGCAATGGGCGTGGTGTATTACGCGGCCCCTGAGCAGTATGTTGCCTTCAATCCGAAGGCAGCCAGAAGCAGAACCCCTGCCCTCGACGTCTACTCATTCGGTCAGTTGATGTACTTCTGTTTCGTGAATCGCGATCCAGAACCAATCAACATCGAAAGTAACGTTGAGCGCCTCAATCGAACATTGGCGCAATCGTGTCCTGTCGGTGCCGCCAGGGCGGTAATAGATCTCTATCGCGATTGTGTGCATTTTTCGCCGGGAGACCGTATACAGGACTTCACCGACATCATCGAGGGCCTTGGTCGTGTAAACCAAGACCTTAGCCACACTGACCAAGATGGCACCATTACCACCCAGCGCTATCTGGAAGAAGTCTTCTACCAGATGATGGGTCACCCACCCCAGGGCGAAATCACCTCCTTTGCAAACGCGGCGGGAAGCTGGGAAATAGCACCCCAGTGGAGAGACGAGACATCAAGCAAGGCGGGCGCAAGAAAATATTTGTACCTGCACTTCAAGCCAACTCAACGGGTCGCTCTTGAAAACATGTCCAACGAAAAGATGCGCACGGTTCGCAACCGTTGGATCGACACCGCCATCGCTCCCTATAGGGAAACGTACGGTGCGTTGCGTCATCCGGGTCAACGGGGTGAGTTTGAATTCTTCTTGGAGTGGCACCCAAAGGCAATGACGCGCAGTGACGCGCTGAAGCTTTGTGAGGCACTGCGTAATGTGACAAGTAGCCTCGCCTCGGGTTCTATTAGGGCCTAAGAAGCAAGAAGCGCAACTACCAGAGTAGACCAAAAATGATCAAGGGTGCGCTTACCGGGGGCCTTCTAGCCCCTTGAACTCCCGCAGGCGGAGGACACTCCCGCGCAATACACCTTCTGTGGTTCATGTCGTTTGCGCGGGAGCCCCTCCGGAGGGATACCTCTAAGCGGTCACCGCAACGGAGCCGGCCATCCTACAGCTCTGCGAGCCTGGGCAGAGGCGCTAGCCTCTTGTACCATTACGTGTATGCCCGACTCGCGTCCTGACATTCCTCGGCCAATGGTCCGTGCCATCCTCGTCGAAGCGGGACACCGTTGCTCTATTCCAACGTGCCGTGCCCACCCAGTAGAGCTCGCCCATATAGACGCTTGGGCCAAGGTGCGTGAACACAAACCCGATAATCTGATTGCACTATGCCCCACATGTCATACGCGTTACGACAAGGGCGAAATTGATCGACAATCAATGCTCATATATAAACAGCAGAATCGGCAGCTGCAGCAGCAAGTGAGCAAGATGCTCACGCAAGCTACCGCGCCTGCCAGCAGGTCAGATCCTACAGTGTCTGACTCCAATACAGGTACATCCATCACCGCAACTTCCCTCTTCGAGGAGATACTCAACTCGAATAGAGTGGAACTCGGAGACTATGAACTAGTCTGGCCCGCCCATCTCTTCGCAGAAGAAGCAGTTCGAATTATGGGCGGCAGCCAGCGATCGCGACCTGACACTATAGCGATAAGCCAACTACTTAGGGAGGCCTTCAGAGATGGAAACGTAGCGGCAGATTTCGAGCAACTTGACACTGCTAGGGGTTTTGGCAATAGGGAGACTACCGACCTGACGCCGGACGCTTTCGTGCGGGAACTCGTGGTTCGGGTTCACGAAATACCGCTGCAAAGCACACCTCGCGCGTACTGGAAGCAGCCAAGCAGTGGCTCGCTTGAAACGACTGAACCTGACTATCTTAAGGCTTGCCGTGAATGGGCCAACCTAATCCAGGAGTTCTCGCAGAGCGGCTATCTTGAGCAAGCTTTTCCCAATGGGTGCGTGGACGATGAAGACGCACCGTACGTTGATCGATCTGCCGAAATCGAGCGCAGGATTGGCGTTTCGAATGCATGGCCGCTGGTTCCGGATAGTTGGGATCAGGATACTTTCTTCGGTTTGATGGAAGTATTTCACGACTTGGTCTCTCGACCGCGCGCAGCTGAATATCATTCGTATCAAAATTGCGGCATGCATTACTGGGACTTCGCAACCGTCATTGGCCGGAAACTTTACCGCTGGCGAGTAAATCGGATTCTGAGTGACGCGCATGTTCCCTACCGCCTTGGCGAGGTTGGTGAAGTAGCCGGACGCATCGTTTCTGTGGAATAACCATTGCGACCTTCGTAAATAGCTGGGTTTAGCAACACCTGAAAGCGGACGGTCGGTGGTATCAGGCCAGTCGATTGAGCGTGCGCTTACCAGGGGGCTACGCCGCCCCCTGGACCCCCGCGGGCCGGAGGGTACTCCCGCGCGAGACGCCCGGCTGTGGCTGATGCCGTTCGCGCGGGAGCACCCTCCGGGGCGGTGCGTCTGCTAACGCTGGTGCTAACAACGGGGTTGGATGATCTTGGACAAGTGTGGACGGCCGGGGCGGTTGCCGTGCAGGTGGGGGACTTGTGGGGACGTGCCTGGACGGTCCTGATCTTGCTTGTAAACAGAAGGTTAGGGGTTCAAGTCCCCTCGCCGGCTCCACCCCGAGCGCCCCCTTCCCACCCGAAGGGGGCTCTCCCTTTCCACACCCAGGCACCACCACCACACCCCCCGCGCCCGTCCCCACACCCCCGGCAACAATCACACAAGCGTGCCGCGAACGTTCCCCCAAGGACGTGCGAAAGCCCGCGGCAACCATGCCAGCACCGGACCCGCCGACCTCGAACCGGCGCACGTCCCACCGACGTCCACCTGCACCGAGCCGTCGCCCACGCCCCTAAGCCGGCCGAAGTCAGCCCCCTGCCCAGCGAACCCACGCCCCAGAACACCGGATGAGAACCTTCTTTACGTCTTCAAGGGCGCCGCTCCGCGTCGCCGGGTGGCCGCCCGCCCCGGCGAGAGAAATCGCGTACCTCATCCGGTAACGCGGACGTGATCGAGCGTGCGCTTATCAAGGGGGTTACGCCGCCCCCTGGATCCCGCGGTCCGGAGGATACTCCCGCGTGAAACGCCCTTAGGGGGTTGAGCACCGTTCGCGCGGGAGTACCCTCCGGACCGGTTAAGGTCTGTGCCCAAGCGACCCCAGGCCCCGTCAACGGCCAGATTGTCCCCGCGTGCTGTGATCATGTAGCCGTGAGCACTTGGGGTAAGGGGCCGTTCGATGAGGACACGGCCATGGACTTCTTCGATCAACTGGACACCTGTAGTTCGAAAGTGCGCGGCGAGCGCATGAAGGCTGCGATCTTGCGAGTGTCGAGGGAATCCGGCCACATTGGCTATGTGGAGGCTACGAAGGCGGTGGTGGCTGCTTCGTTGCTAGCGGGCATGATGCCGCATCCTGAGGACGAGCCGTGGTCGGCCACGTTGCCCACTACTCTGCTGGAGGACTTGGCCGCCGATGCCGCGGTGGCGATTGAGCGGGCGCATTCCCCTGGTAGCGACCTCTATGAGAACTGGACCGAAATGGGCGGCTACGATCAGGTGTGGCAGAAGTTAGCGCCTGTTCTGCGGGTGCTTCGTGCGGTTGGGGAGCCGATGCAGAATCGGTTGTTCCGACAGTCAGGGACGACGCCGCGGAAGCGCGAAGCACCGTCTCGGGACGTCGCGTCTGCTAACGCACTCTTGTTAGTTCTCACTCATCCGGCCTCCCGTGCGAACGCCACGAGCGTAGCCACCGGTCCAGCGGACCAGGCGGGTAGTCCCATGCGAAGCGGTCTGGCGCAGCGTTTTGCTCCTTCGCGAAGGCCCGTCCGGGTTGGCGTGTGGGCTTAGGGCGTCGCTGTGCTGTGCCTGATCGCCGGGAGCTGGACGTTCAACGCTGACGGGACGGTCGTCCGGACGGTCGGGCTGCTCCCGTCTTCGTGACCGTTAGGGGCGGATGATCTCGGCGGGTGTGGGACGAGCGCCGTACGGAGGCGCCACAGGCGGGGGCACTCCGGCTCCAGGAAGGAGGCCCACATGCTCAGGTCGTTGACGGTTGATGTGGAAACCCTGATCTCCGCGTTCGTCGACGTCCCAGGCGAGCCGAGCGGGCCAGGGTCAGGGAGGGAAGGCCGTTCTTCCGTGAGGAGCTCCGCCATCAGTGCCTGACCCGTTTCCCTTGGGGTGACGACGGCAGACTGGAAGTTCGGTGGGTGGAGTCTGGTGGTCGTGTACGAATGCCATACCCGTGCGTGTGTTAGAAGATATGTCCGACCCCCGGAGGAATCACGTGCGGCTCCGCTTCGATGGCCTGTATGCCGAGCAAGGCCAGACGTACACCTCGTTCCTGCGCTTCTTCCCCACAGGCGAGGGCATGGCCGCTTCCGTCGAGCATGATCTGCCGTTGGAGGAAACCGTCGTGTCGGTGGCCTCCTGGCTTCTCCCCGAGCATCCCTACGCGTCCCGGGGTCCGTACTCGGTGGAGGGCAACGTTCTGTCGTTCGATGCGACGTCCGAGGCGGGGATGGTCGAATATCTCGGCGTCATCGCGCCGCACGGCATGGAGCTATGCCTGCACTCGCTCAGCCACATCAACGGCCACAGGGCCTACGCGGTCTACCGGTACCAGCGCCTTCCCACCTCGCGGCTTGGAGATTGATTACGAGAGGTCGCTGGACCATGGCGGGTGCTGGGGGCCTCCTAGGTGGCTCGCCGGCGAGTTTGGTGAGTTCCTCGGGTATGAGTCGTATGGCGACGGTAAGTAGGTTGTGGTTATGGCGCGCTACTATGCTTTTATTGACCCGGCTGATGTGACGCTCGATCGAGCCCAGCGGATTCGGTACTGGCGGGTGGGTCGAGAACTGACTTGGAGAGCGGTCGCTCAAGCTGCGACTGACGCTTGGGGATCAAGTTATGGCAGCAACCAGGCGTTCGGTGAGGAGTTGTGTCGTGCGGCTGCCCTCGCCCTAGGTGAGGATCCCGATTCGGAGCCGTGGAACTAGGGCGGGCGAGTGTTTTGCGGGCCTGGATGTCTCCGGGTAGGGCTGTCGTTCGTTGTGGTGTGGCTTTGGGGTGCTGCGGTTTTGATTAGGGTGTGGGCATGGATGATGCGGGGAGGGCTCGACCGAAGGTTCATCCGGTTGAGGAGTGGGGGGACGTCTATGGGTTGCTTGAGCAGGTCCGGGCGCGGCCGGGAATGTGGATTCGCGGGCATTCGTTGCGCGAGTTGGAGATTCTTCTGTGCGGGTATGGCATCGCGCTCATGGTCCATGAGGTCGATGAGGGGTTCGCGTTCGGGCCCAGAGGGCCCTTCTCCGACTGGTTGGGGCAGCGGTATGGCTGGTCGTTGGTGCTTGGGTGGGCCGCTGCGATCGAGGATCATGCGGAAGGCGAACCGCCGCTCGAGCGGTTCTTTCGGCTTGTCGACGAGTACCGGGGATGGTCGCGTCAGGGCGTTCGGTGACGCCTGTCTGGGCGGGGTGATGGGGGCGGGTGTGTGGCGCGATGTACTGTTTCGTGCGTGAATGACTCAGGTATCGATGCCTTCATGGCCGGGCAGCCGGAGGACTCTCGTCGGGTGACCTTGCGTTGCCTGGTCGGTGGTGATGAAGCGGAGTTTCTCGATCTGGTTAGGGGTAGTGCGGAACTGCATGAGCCTTGGGTTTCTCTGCCGTCGAGCTCGGAGCAGTTTCGGGATTATCTTGCTCGTTACGGGCAGGGTGAGGAAGAGGCGCTGGTGGTGTGTCTGCGTGGTGGTGGGGACATTGTTGGTGTCGTCAATATTAATAGTGTTATTCGGGGTAGGTTGCAATCTGGGGCGGTTGCTTACGCTGTTTTTGCTCCTGCGGCTGGGCGGGGGTGTATGGCTGAGGGGGTTGGGTTGGTGGTGCGGTATGCCTTTGAGTGGTTACGGCTTCATCGGCTTGAGGCTCAGATACAGCCGGGTAACCATGCTTCTTTGAGGTTGGCCCGGCGTGTTGGGTTTCGTTATGAGGGGTACTCGCCTGAGTTGTTGTTCATTGATGGGGCGTGGCGTGACCATGAGAGGTGGGCGATTGTTAATCGTGGGCTTGCGGCTCCGCATTCGACGTTGCCTGGGCGTTAGGGGTGGCCCATTGGGGGTTGATGTGGGCTAGCCATGCGTCTTGGGTGTCTGCCAGGGGTTGTTCTAGGGGGAGCGGGAGGAAGTGGCAGGCGAAGGTTAGGCCGGTGTCGGTTCCGGTGCCGTTCACCTTGTGGGTCCAGGCGTTGGGGGTGGTGGCGGGGGCCTGGAGGTGGAAGTAGGTGGTTCGGCGCGGTTGGTTGGTGGTGGGGTGGGGCTTCGTGTCCACGGCGATGGGGTTGAGCAGGGTCGTGCGGAGGCCGGTTTCTTCTAGGACCTCGCGCAGGACGGCTTGCTCTGAGCCCTCGCCGGGACGGACGCCGCCCGCGGGGATCTGGGTACCGGCTTCCGGCATGCCGACGTGGTCGAAGACGAGCAGTTCGGGGCCGGGATTGTGTCTGATCACGTAGGCGGCTACGCGGAGTCGGGTCTGCATGGTTGCAGGATGCCCGCAGGGGCCGGACGGACGTCCGGCCCCTGCGGGGTTCAGCTGGAGAGGTCTCGGCGGCGGAAGGCGGTCAGGCCGGTGGCGGTGAGGGCCGCTGTTATGGCCAGGAGCCAGACGAACGGGGTCGCGGTGGCGTCGGCGCCGGGGAGCTTGGGGATGTGGGTGAAGGGGGAGATGTCGAGGGCCCACTGGCCCACGTCGAGCATCGGGCCGATGAGGGTGACGAGGGTCGCGACGGCCACGGCGGCCCAGCTCGCGGACGTCAGGCGGGGGACGAGCCCGAAGAGCGCGAGGGTGATCGCGGCGATGAGCCAGACGGCGGGGAGCTGGGCGAGTGCGGCGGTCAGGAGGGCGGGGAGTTCGCCGGGGTCGTGGACGAGTCCGGCGAGGAGGGCGCCCGTGACGAGGCCGGCGATGGGGCCGACGAGGGCGAACAGGAGGTGGCTGGACGCCCAGCGCAGCCGGCCGGTCGGGGTGGCGAGGAGGGGTTCGGCGCGGAGGGCGGATTCCTCCGCGCGGAGCTTGAGGGTCGCGGAGACGGCGTAGCCCGCGGCGAGGAGCCCGAGCATGTTCATGACCATCGCGAAGTAGGCGTCGGTGATGGTGGAGGCGCCGCCGAGGTCGGCGATGATCTCTTCGAGATCGGGATTGTCCTTGATCAGGTCGTTCATCCCGCCCGCGACGCCGCCGAAGACGAGCCCGAGGACGGCGAAGCCCGCGAGCCAGCCGTAGAACGGACGGCTCTGCAGGCGCCACCCGAGTCCGAACGGGCCGCTCAGGCGGGGGGACGCCTCGGCGGGGCCGGGGCGCGGGGGGAGGATGCCGGCGGCGACGTCGCGGTGGGTCGACAGGCGCCACGCGGCGGCGGTGAGGGCGAGAGCGAGGGCGAGGGTCGGGACGAGCAGCCACCAGCGTTCGTCGCCGAAGGGGCGCATGCGCTGGGCCCAGCCGAGGGGCGTCAGCCAGCCGAGCCAGGAGAGGGAGTTGCCCTCGCCGCCGGTGTCGGCGGCCATCCGGAGGACGAACGCGGCGCCGAGGGCGGCCATCGCGGTGCCGCGGGCGGCGCCGGCGCTCTCGGAGAACTGGGCGGTGACGCCGGCGACGGCGGCGAAGACGATGCCGCCCGCGGCCATCTGCATGCCGAGCGCGAGGGAGCCCGCGAGGGGCTGGTCCTGCGCGGCGACCGTGGCGGTCGTGAGCAGTGCGACGGCGAGGTTGGCGGCGGTGGTGACGATGAGCGCGGCGGCGAGGGCGGCCTGGCGGCCGACGACCGTGGAGCCGAGCAGTTCGCGCCGTCCCGCCTCTTCTTCGACGCGGGTGTGCCGGATGACGACGAGCGCGGAGATCAGCCCGAGGGCGATGGGGATGAACCCGGACCGCTGGGTGACGAGTCCGCCGACGCTCGTGTCGTACAGGGGGCCGTACATCGCGAGGAACGTCGGGTTCGTCCCGCTGGTGTTCGCGTAGCCGAGGCGGTCGGCGGCGGTGGGGTAGAGGCCCTGGAACGTCGCGACGAAGTTCGCCGGGAGGACCGAGACGATCAGCACCCAGAGGGGGAGCAGGACGCGGTCGCGGCGGAGGATGAGGCGGATCATGCCGCCGGTGCCGACGAGCGCGGTCATGCCGCGGCCTCCTTGTAGTGGCGCAGGAACAGCTCTTCGAGCGTGGGCGGGCGGCTGGTGAGGCTCCGCACGCCGGCGGACGTGAGGTGCTTGAGGACGTCGTCGAGCCGGTCGGTGTCGACCTCGCAGCGGACGCGCGCGCCGTCGACGCGCAGGTCGTGGACGCCGGGGAGGCGGGAGAGGCCGTCGGGCGGGGCGGCGAGGTCGGCGTCGATGGACGTGCGGGTGAGGTGGCGCAGGTCGGCGAGGGTGCCGGTCTCGACGGCGGCGCCCTTGCGGATGATCGTCACGCGGTCGCAGAGCGCCTCGACCTCGGAGAGGATGTGGCTGGACAGCAGGACGGTGCGGCCCTTGTCGCGCTCCTCGCGGACGCACTCCTGGAAGACCTCCTCCATCAGCGGGTCGAGGCCCGAGGTGGGTTCGTCCAGGATGAGGAGTTCGGCGTCGGAGGAGAGGGCGGCGACGAGGCCGACCTTCTGCCGGTTGCCCTTCGAGTAGGTGCGGCCCTTCTTGCGGGGGTCGAGCTCGAAGCGGTCGAGGAGTTCGGCGCGCCGGGCCTTGTCGAGGCCGCCGCGCATCCGGCCGAGCAGGTCGATGACCTCGCCGCCGGACAGGTTCGGCCACAGCGTGACGTCGCCGGGGACGTACGCGAGGTGGCGGTGCAGTTCGGTCGCGTCCCGCCACGGGTCGCCGCCGAGGAGCCGGACGGTGCCGGCGTCGGCGCGCAGCAGGCCGAGCAGGACGCGGATGGTGGTGGACTTCCCGGCCCCGTTCGGGCCGAGGAAGCCGTGCACCTCGCCGGGACGGACGTCGAGGTCCAGCCCGTCGAGCGCGCGCGTCCGTCCGAAGGTCTTCACCAGGCCGGACACCTGGACAGGGTTCGTTGCCACCGGTTCTCCTTGTTTCGGGGGTTCGAGGGCACACCGGCCGCCGCCCCCGCGGTCAGGCGAGGCGGTGCGGTGTCGGGGCGGAGGCGCGGTGCGGGGGCGGGTCGGAGTCGGCCTTGCGGGCGGCGGCGGTGCTGGTCGACAGCCGCGGGGCGTCAGGCATCGGGACCCCGCATCTTCCGCAGGACCTCGCGGGTCTGCTCCTCGAGTTCCGGGGTGATGAGGTTGTCGGTGTGGATGTCCATGAGCGCCATCGCGAGGCGGGGGTAGCCCTCGGGGGTGAGGATGTCGGTGCCCAGCGCGCGGGAGAGGTGCCCGTTCAGGACGACGAGGCCGAAGTTCATCGCGGTGATCACGGCGGCGTACGCGTGCAGGTCGTCGGTGGTGGGCTTGCGCATGCCCGAGGAGCCTCGCGACAGGATGTCCTCGCTGAACTGCACCGCGTCCTCGAACAGCGCGCGCGCGGCGTCGGAGTCTTCCACCAGCGCGCGCGCCATGTACTGCTGGACGGGCAAGGCCGTCTGCATCGCGATCGTCAGGAAGTTCGGGTTCGACATGCCGCCGGACAGCGCTTCTTCCTTGACGCGGCGGATCGCGTCGATGGCGTGGGCGTCGCAGGCTTCGCGGAGCGCGGCCTTGTTCTTGAAGTGGTGCTGGACGAGCGCGGGCGAGACCCCGGCGGCCTTCGCGATCCCGCGGATCGTGGCGCCCTTCTCGCCGAGCTTGGCGAACTGCAGCATCGCCGCGTCCCTGATCCGCGCGCGCGTCGTCAGGTCTTCCGGCTCCCGCTGCTCGTCCACCCTGCGCCCCCATACGCCTGTTCAGCAACCTGTACGTTTGTACACTGTACGTGCGTACAGAGGGCTCGGCAAGGCGTGCGGGGTCGTTTTAACGGCGTTTTGGCGAGCGGCGGCTCACCCGGTGGCGGTGGCCGGGGGATGTGCAAGAGATTGTTCTGATTCTCGTCAATAGCGCATCACCGATCTTGGTCCTTTGGTCTCATGGAGTCGCCAAATCGATACATAGAGTCATGTCGCGGATAGGGGGCCGGATGGTCGGGGGAACGGACGCGACGGGACGCCGGGGGGCGGAACGGGGCAGAAGGGTCCCTCCGGGGCGGTACGCGGCGGTCGCGGGGGACGAGCGGTTCCGGCGGCTGGACCGCAGGTTCCGCCGGGCGGTCGCCGTCGGGGCGGTGGGCTTTCTGGGGTGGTACTTCCTGTACGTCGCGCTGGCGGCGTTCGCGCGCGGGTTCATGGCGCGGCCGGTGGCCGGGAACGTCAACGTCGCGATGCTGCTCGGGGTGCTGCAGTTCGTGTCGACGTTCGCGCTGGCCGCGGCGTTCGCCGCCTACGCGCGGCGGCGCCTCGACCCGCTCGCGGACGAGCTGCGCGCCGAGGCCGACGGCCCGCCGGACGCCGCCGCGCCCGCGGCGTTCGGCCGCGACGTGCCCCCGGGGCCCGTGCCGCCCGCGCGTCCCGCACCGCCGGGGCGTCCGGCGGCGGCCGGCATGCCGAGGCCCGCCGCGCCGGTCGCGCCGCGCGCGTCGGACGGACGCTGGGACGTCCGGATGGGAGAGGCGCGGTGACGGAACTGGCCTTCGGGGTGTTCGTCGTCTTCGTCCTGATCACCCTCGGGATCACGGTGTGGGCCCGCGCCAACACGCGGGGGGCGGACGACTTCTACGCGGGCGGCCGGAAGTTCTCCGGCCCCCAGAACGGGATGGCGCTCGCGGGCGACTACATGTCGGCGGCGTCGTTCCTCGGCATCGCGGGGCTCATCGCGCTGTCCGGATATGACGGGTTCCTGTACTCGATCGGGTTCCTCGTGGCGTGGCTGCTCGCGCTCCTGCTGGTCGGGGCGATGCGCAACGCCGGACGCTTCACGCTCGCGGACGTCCTCGCGCAGCGGGTCCGGCGGCAGCCGCCGGTGCGGCGCGCGGCGGTCGTCTCGACGGTCACGGTGTCGGTGTTCTACCTGCTCGCCCAGATGGTCGGGGCCGGGGCGCTCGTGTCGATGCTGCTGGGTGTGCACCCGGGTGAGCGGTTCCTGGGGATGTCGGCCGGTGTCGCCGAGACGGTCACGATCGTCGTGGTCGGCCTGCTGATGATCTGCTACGTCATGTTCGGCGGGATGAAGGGCACGACCTGGGTGCAGATCGTCAAGGCCGTGCTGCTGATGGGCGGGACGGTCGTCCTGACGGTGCTGGTGCTGAGCCGGTTCGGGTTCGACCCGAGCGCGATGCTCGGGTCGGCGGCCGACGCGAGCGGCCGCGGCGACGCGTTCCTGAGCCCCGGGCTGCACTACGGGCCGGACGTCGAGGGCGACGCCTACCGGACGATCGTCGGCAAGCTCGACTTCTTCAGCCTCGCGCTCGCGCTCGTCCTCGGCACGGTCGGCCTGCCGCACATCGTCACCCGGTTCTTCACCGTGCCGGACGCCCGCGCCGCGCGCACGTCCGTGTCCTGGTCGATCGGGCTCGTCGGCGCGTTCTACCTGATGACGCTCGCGCTCGGGTTCGGCGCGGCGGCGCTGGTCGGACGGGAGGAGATCGTCGCCCAGGACCCGTCGGGCAACACCGCGGCGCTGCAGCTCGCGCACGCGGTCGGCGCGCACGTCGCCGGGCCGGTCGGCGGGGACGTGCTGCTCGCGTTCACCGGCGCGGTCGCGTTCGCGACGATTCTCGCGGTGGTGTCGGGCCTGGTGCTGGCGTCGTCGACGTCGCTGGCGCACGACTACTTCGGCCAGGTGCTGATGTTCGGGCGCCCGCGCGAGTCGCAGGAGGTCGCGGTGGCGCGGGTCGCGGCGTTCCTGGTGGGCGCGCTCGCGATCGTCCTGGCCGTCGTCGCGCGCAACCTGAACGTGGCGTTCCTGGTGGCGCTGGCGTTCGCGATCGCGGCGTCGGCGAACCTTCCCGCGATCGTCCTGTCGCTGTTCTGGCGGCGGTTCAACTCGACGGGCGCGGTCGCCGGGATCTACGGCGGCCTCGGCAGCTCGCTGGTGCTGGTGTTCTTCTCGCCGGTCGTGTCGGGGAAGACCGACCCGGTGACCGGGCGGAGCCTGTCGCTGTTCCCCGCGGGCGTCGACTTCCACCTGTTCCCGCTGGAGAACCCGGGGATCGTGTCGGTCCCGATCGGGTTCGCGTGCGCGGTCGCCGGGACGTTCCTCGCCCGCGAGAAGGCCGACCCGCTGCGCTACGACGACCTGTCGGTGCGGGCCCTCACGGGGGCCGGTTCGCACTGACGCCGCCGGGGCCGGGCGTGGCCGTGTCCGGCCGGTGAGGCGAAGCCCACAGCGGGGCATCGCGGGCGGGACGTTCCGCACCGCCCGGAGCGTGCCTTAATGTGCCGTGTGCCCGGGCCGCGTGATGATCCCGTGGCAGAATGTGGCTCGCCGTGGAGCACGGTCGACACCGGGAGGAGGTGCGGCAGGGTGTCCCAAGCCGGTCGGCACCGTTCCCGGCGTGCTCGTCCGGCCCTGCGCCCCCTCCGGACCCCGTTCCCGCGCCCCGCGCCGCGCCCGGCCCGGCGTCCGGTCCCGCGCTCGGCGCGGACGACCGCCGCCCTCACCGTCGTGACGCTCGCGGCCGCCGCGGCCGTCCCGATCGCGATGGCGCCCGACGGCCCGGACCGCACGCCCCGTCCCGTCCGCGGCGCCGCCGCCGGTGCGCCGATCGCCGCCGCCGACCAGATCCGCGCCCGCGAGTGGCACCTGGAGACGGTCCGCGCTGAGCGGGCGTGGAAGTGGTCCACGGGCCAGGACGTCACCGTCGCCGTCCTCGACACCGGTGTCGACGCGAACCACCCCGACCTCGTCGGCAGCGTCGTGAACGGGCCCGACCTGACCGGCGGCGGGCGGCCCCCCGGCACCCGCTACTGGGGCCTGCACGGCACCTCGATGGCCAGCATCATCGCCGGTCACGGGCACGGGCGCGGCAACTCCGAGGGGATCATGGGGGTCGCGCCGCAGAGCCGCGTCCTGTCGATCCGGGTGACGCTGGAGAACGACGACCCGCTGCGGCGCGAGCACCGGCGGCAGGCCGGGGACGGCGATGCCATCGCGCAGGGCATCCGGTACGCCGTCGACCACGGCGCCGACATCATCAATATGTCGCTCGGCGGCGGCCAGCAGTACTACAACGGCACCCCGGCGCAGGCGAGCGCGATCCGGTACGCGCTGAACCGGGGCGTGGTGCTGATCGCGTCCGCCGGAAACGACGGTTCCACCGCGAACCGGAAGAACTTCCCCGCCGCCTACCCGGGCGTCATCGCGGTGGGCGCCCTCGACCGGTACCTGCGCCTGTGGGAGGACAGCAACCGGCACTCGCACGTGTCCGTGTGCGCCCCCGGCGTCGACATCGTCAGCGCCGACAACGGCAAGGGCTACGTCGTCGGGACGGGCACGAGCGCGTCGTCGGCGATCGTCGCGGGCGTCGCCGCGCTCGTCCGCGCCCGGTACCCGAAGCTGACGCCGGACGAGGTGCGGCGCGCGCTCGTCGAGGGTTCGCCCGCCCGCGCGGGCCACCCGACCGGGTTCGCCGGCTGCCCGGGGACCGTGGACGCCGTCCGCACGCTCCTCGCCGCGCACGCCCTGAACAAGGTGTCGACCGGCCCCGTCCAGACGCCCACCCCGACGCCGACGCCCGAACCGCTCGCCGAACCGGAGGACGAGGGCACGGGCCTGCTGCTGCCGCTCGTCCTCGGCGGCGGCGGGGCGCTGCTCCTGCTGGGGGTGGCGCTCGGCTGGCGGCAGCGCGGGCGGCACGAGGACGACGACGGGGAGACGATGCCCGAGTACGGGCTGCCCGGACCGCCTCCCGAGCCGGTGCCGCGCACCCCGGCCCGGCCGCCCGCCGGGGTGCCGCCGGCGGGGGACGGCGGGCCGCCGATGGCCCCGGTCAACGCGCCGCTGTGGCAGAACAACCAGGTGCAGCCGCCGCCCGGATACGCCGACCCCGGCGGGCCGGTGCGGTTCGAGCCCCATCCGGTGGCGCCGGGCGGGCGGCCGCCGGCCGCCGCACCGCCGACGGTGCGGTTCGAGCCGCGCCCGTCCCCGGCCCCGCCCTCGCCGCCGTCCGGTGTTCCGGCGGGCCAGGACGCGCCCCCGGGGGCGAACGGCCACGACTTCGGGAGCGACGCGAACGTCCTGGACGGCGCCGCGCGCGGGGGCACGAACGGGACGCCCGCGAACGGCGCGAACGGCGCGGGCGCGACCGGCGGGAGCGACGCGAACCCCGCGACCGGCGAGATCCCGATCTTCGACGACGAGGCGTGGGAACGGTTCCGGCGGAGCGCCCTCGAGGGCACCGGCATGCTCGACGCCGCGCCGCGCCCGCCCGTCCCGACGCCGCAGCCCGCGGGGAGCCCCGAGCCGGTCCGGCCGCCCGCGGCGCCGGGCGAGTCCCCGCAGGACGGCGCGGGCCCCGCGCCGGACGCCCCGGCCGGGCGGGGCGAGGGGACGCCGGGCGAGGAAGAGGAGTACCGGCCGCCCTGGTGGTGAGCCGCCGCCGCCCCGCCCGGACGAGCGCGCGCCGCGGGGCGCACGTCCCCGCCCCGCGCGGTACTCCGGCGGGCGTAGGGCGGGAGTCTCCGGGCGGGCGATGACGCCCCCCGAACCCGTCGCCGAGCATCGAACCATCCGATGAAACAGGAGGTCGATGACCATGTGGACGACGCTCGCGACGCAGATGCACCCCGGCGGGTGGGGCGACGGCGGGGACGCGCCCGCGTTCTGGCCCGTGTTCCCCGTCATGTTCGGGCTGTTCTGGCTCGCCGTGCTGGCGACCGGGTTCTACTTCATCCGCCGGCACCTGACCGGCGGCGGCAAGTCCCACGGGGCCGGGACGACCGGCGGCGGCGACCCGCTGAGCCAGGCGCGGTCGATCCTCGCCGAGCGGTTCGCGCGCGGCGAGATCGACGAGGACGAGTACCTGACGCGCATGTCGGCGCTGCGCGCCGACGCGTGACGGTCAGTCCGCGCCGGCCTCTTCGAAGATCCGTCCGACGCCGCCGTCCGGGTACAGGGGTTCCCGGGCGGCGGCCGCGTCGGCGAACCGGGTGATCAGCCGCGCGAACTCGGCGCGCTCCCGGTTCGTCCAGCCGGACATCAGTTCCTCGAAGTACGTGCGGCGGAAGCGGTCGGCGACCTGCTTGACGCGGGTGCCGGCGTCGGTCAGCCCGAGGTTGGCGCGGCGCGCGTCGACGGGGGACGGGCGCCGCGACACCAGGCCGGCGTCGATGGCGTGCCCGACCAGCCGGCTCGCGGTCGACGGGTCGACCTCCAGCCGTTCCGCGACGGCCCCGACGGTGATCTCGGGGGCGTCGCCGTCGTCGTCCGCGCCGTCCGCGGCGGCGAGGAGCGCGGCGACGGCCTGGACGACCATCAGGTTCGACAGCTGCAGGGGGCGCCCGTCCGGTCCCGCGGCGGTCTGCGCGCGGACCCGCTTCATCAGGTCCGGCTTGGCCCAGACGCGCCGCAGGTGGAACAGCGCGGTCGCGATCTCGGACAGGGTCTCGTCGGGGACGTCGCGTTCGGACGACTCGGCGGGCCGTTCGGTTGCGCTGGTCTCCGTCGCCATGCAGGTGTCTCCCGTTCGGTCGGCGTACCTCAACCCTAACCGGTGTACCGTGCACACGATCTTTATATGAGGCTTATCTCGCCGGGTGTTTCCACTGGGGCCGCAGTACGGTTCCGGGACACGGGGCAAATGAAGATCTCCAGGTGAGCGGGGTTGTGATGCACTGAAACGGCGGCGTCCCGTTCCCCGCGAACCGCCGGTGGCCGTCCGCCCGGGCGCGTACCATGGCACCCTGCCGAACCGGACGACCCGGGATCAGTGACCACAGAGGGGATCTCATGTCGGCGGCAGACACCCCCCGTGACGCCCTCCGACTGGACGTGAGCATGGACGAAGGCGCCCCCCGGCGACCCGTGACCGACGACCACGAAGCCGCTTCCCCCGAAGCGGACGCGGGCGTCCCCCGCCCCCGCGCCCCCGAGCCCGGGACGTCCGGGACGTCCGGCGCCCCGGAGGCCGCCGTGCCCGGGCCCCGGGCCCCGGAACGCGAGCGGACCGGGACGGCCGAGCCGGACGACGCGGCCGAGCCGGAGACGGGCGCCGCCGAGGCGAAGGTCGACGGGCCGCCCGCCGACGACCCCGAGCCCGGCGCCCTCGCGGACGACGACGCCGCGTTCCCGTCCGGGGGCCTGTCCGAGCGCGACCGCCAGATCCTCGCCTTCGAACGGCGCTGGTGGAAGTACGCGGGCGCCAAGGAGCAGGCCATCCGCGAGCTGTTCGACATGTCGGCGACCCGGTACTACCAGCTGCTGAACATCCTGATCGACCGGCCCGAGGCGCTCGAGTGCGACCCGATGCTGGTCAAGCGGCTGCGCCGGATGCGGTCGCAGCGGCAACGCAAGCGCGCCGCGCGCCGCCTCGGCATCCGGCCCTGACCCGGCGACACTGGTCCGCGTGACTACTCCCCGCTCTGCGAAACGACTCGACGACCGTCCCGTGACGCCCGCCGGCGCCGAGGGGATCGACGCGATCCGGCGCACCCCGGGACGGGCCGTCCTCGCCTTCGACTTCGACGGCACGCTCGCCCCGATCGTCGCCGACCCCGCCGAGGCCCGCGCCGAACCGCGCGCCGCCGGCACGCTGGCCCGGCTCGCCGCCCGCGCCGGCGCGGTCGCGATCATCACCGGACGTCCGGCGGCGATCGCGGTCGAGTACGGCGGATTCGCCGGAATCGACGGCCTCGTCGTCCTCGGGCAGTACGGGATGGAACGGTGGGAGTCGGGCGAACTGGCGACCCCCGAGCCGCTCCCGGGCGTCGCCGAGGCGCGCGCGAAGCTCCCCGGCGTCCTCGCGGCGGCCGGGGCGCCCCCCGGGACGTTCGTCGAGGACAAGCAGCACGCGCTCGTCGTCCACACGCGGCGCTGCGCCGAACCCGAGGTGGCGCTCGAACGGCTCCGCGGCATCATCGCGGCCCTCGCCGAACGGACGGGCCTCGCGCTCGAGCCCGGCCGGTTCGTCCTCGAACTGCGGCCGCCCGGCATGGACAAGGGCGTCGCGCTCCGCGCGTTCGTGACCGAGCGCGGCGAGCGTCCGTCGGCGGTCCTGTTCGCGGGCGACGACCTGGGCGACCTCGCGGCCTTCGACGCCGTCGAGGCGCTGCGCGCGGAGGGCGTGCCCGGCGTGACGGTGTGCAGCGCGTCGAACGAGGTCACGGAGCTCGCCGAACGCGCCGACGTCGTCGTGGACGGCCCGTCCGGCGTGATCGATCTCCTCGACGCCCTCCTGGACGATCCGGCCTAGATCGTTGATGGGGGTTTGCTGAACCGGCCGCGGGCATGGCGAAGGGCGCCCATGATCAGTGTGTGAAGACAAACCTGGACGCCCTTCTGACCGCACTCTACGTCCATC